>NZ_JBHWVM010000060.1:0-48032 GCF_042736805.1 Streptomyces sp. NPDC060031 | reverse complement strand
GCGGCGCTCCGCGCCGTGGGCGATTCATTGGTTTGGTGTGTTTTGCGGGGGGGGGCGCGCCCCCGCCGGGGGGGGGGCCGCCCCCCCGCCGTCGTCGGCTACGCCGGTACGGCGCGGCGCCGCGCCGGTGCCCAACAGCGGATGACGTCCCGTACGGACACGATGCCCACCGGGCCGCCGTTCTCCAGCACGATCAGGTGGCGGAAGCCGCCGTGGGCCATGGCCTCGGCGGCTTCCTGCACGGTGGCGTCAGGGGTGCAGAACACCACGTTGTTCGTGGTGTGGGCGCCCACGGACTCCCGGTCGGGATCGTGGCCGGCGCCGATCGAGTTGAGGATGTCGCGCTCGGTGAGGATGCCGATGCCGCTGTGTTCGGGATCGAGGACGACGGCCGCGCCGACGCGCCGGCCGGACATCAGGCAGGCCGCCTGACGCAGGGTGTGAGTGGGGCCGAGGGTGAGGATCACGGTGCTCATGGCGTCGCGGACGAGCATGAAGAGAGCCACCTCCTGGGGTGAGTCCCCCCGCCCGGGGGGTGCACTTGAGAAGAGATTCACAAGCGCACAAGCAGGGGGAGTCTCAGATTCCCATGAGCACGCAGAGTCATCAAGGGGGCGCGCTCGGCACACTCGCATGCGCGCGGCCGCGCCCCCGGCGCGTCAGGCGCGCGGCCGCAGGTGCCCCAGCATCTCCTCGTGCAGCAGCCCGTTGGAGGCCGCCGCGTTCCCGCCGTGTACGCCGTCCACCCCGTCCAGGCTGGTGAAGCGGCCGCCCGCCTCCTCGACCACGACCGCGATGGCCGCCATGTCCCACAGGTTCAGCTCCGGCTCGGCGCACAGGTCCAGTGAGCCCTCGGCGACCATCATGTACGGCCAGAAGTCCCCGTAACCCCGCGTACGCCAGCACGCGCGGGTCAGGTCCAGGAACCCCGCAAGCCGGCCCTGCTCCTCCCAGCCGCCGAGCGAGGAGTACGCGAACGAGGCGTCGCCCAGCCCGCCCACCTTCGACACGCCGATCGCCGTCGTCCCGCCCAGCGCACCGCCCGCGTACGCGCCCCGGCCGCGCGCCGCCCACCAGCGCCGCCCCAGCGCCGGCGCGGACACCACGCCGACCACGGGGCGGAAGACACCGTCCGTTTCCTCGGTGTCCTTGGCCATCAGCGAAATCAGCGTCGCCCACACCGGCACGCCGCGCACGTAGTTCTTCGTACCGTCGATCGGGTCCACGACCCAGCGGCGGGGGCCGCTGCCCTTGAGGCCGTACTCCTCGCCGAGGATCGCGTCGTCGGGGCGCGCGGCCGTGATCCCGGCCCGGATGATCTCCTCGGTGGCGGTGTCCGCCTCGCTGACCGGGGTCATGTCCGGCTTCGTCTCGACTCTCAGATCGAGGGCGCGGAACCGCTGCATCGTGGCGGCGTCCGCCGCGTCGGCGAGCTCAAGGGCAAGGCGCAGGTCATCGTCATACTCGGGCATGCCAGAACAGTATCGAGACCGGCGCGGACCGGCGAACGGCGTCCACGGTGCGACCGGGACGCGCCCTTGACAGGACCTGTCGGTCCGTCAACTCTGGCGGGGACGTCAAGCGGGGAGGCGACGATGCCGACAGCCCGGGAGTCCTTGCTCGAAGCCGCGGGAGCGGCCCTCTCGGCGCGCCCTTGGCCGGCCGTGCGGATGGTCGAGGTGGCCGCCGCAGCGGGGGTGTCCCGCCAGACGCTCTACAACGAGTTCGCCGGCAAGGCGGGCCTGGGTCACGCCCTGGTCCGGCGCGAGGCCGCCTGGTACCTCGACGGGGTGGACCGGGCCCTGGGCCCCCCGGCCGCGACCGCCGAGCGGCTGGCCGCGGTCGCGGAGTGGACCGTACGGGCGGCCCGGGCGCGCCCCCTCGTCCGGGCCATGCTGACGGGCTGCTGGAACGGGAACCTGCCGGTGCCGGCCGGTCAGGGAGCCCGGCCCGGAGTGCCGGCGCTGGGGCCCGCGGAGCTGGTCCGCTCCGTGCGCGAGCGGGCGGACGGAGCGCTCGGGTCGGGGGAGGCGGCGCAGCGGTGCGAGCTGGCCGTGCGCCTCGCGCTCTCCTACCTGATAGCCCCGGCCGCACAGCCGGGCTCCGGGGAGCTGCTGCGGCTGCTCAATGGGCCGAACCGGACAGCTGGAGGCCGATGACCCCGAGGATGACCAGCGAGATCGAGACGAGTTTGAGGGTCGACACGAGATCGCCGAGGAAGACCATGCCGTAGATCGCGGTGCCCGCGGCCCCGATGCCCGTCCACACCGCGTACGCGGGGCCGACGTCCAGTTTCTTGAGCGCCAGTGTCAGCAGCCCGAAACTGCTGAGCGCGAAGCACGCGAACGCGACGGTCGGCCACAGCCGGGTGAAACCGTGGGACAGCTTGAGGCAGACCGCGAAGCCGGTCTCCAGGATTCCCGCGACCACGACGAGCAGCCACGCCATGTCGAATGCCTCCCCGCGTCACGTGACCCCGCGTCACTTGGTGCGATGGTGCGTTCATCCAGACATGACCTTCAGCCAACCCGGCCAAACCCCGCGGGACGACCAACCGCCGACCAACCGCCGATCAACCGGCATCCACCGCCGATCAGTCGCCTTCGCGGCGCTCCCGCGTCTCCAGCAGCCGCCGCAACGAGTACAGCCGTGCCGGGTCCGCGTGGCCGTCCTCCACCCACTTGTCCAGCGCGCAGTCCGGCTCGTCGTGGCTGCACGCGCGCGGACACTCCTCCGTGCCCGCCACCAGGTCCGGGAAGGCCAGGATCACCCGGGACGGGTCCACGTGGTGGAGACCGAAGGAGCGCACGCCCGGGGTGTCGATGACCCAGCCCTCCATCCCGGGCAGCGGCAGCGCCAGGGCCGAGGTGGTGGTGTGCCTGCCGCGCCCGGTGACCGCGTTGACCACGCCGGTCGCACGCTTGCGGTCCGGCGCCACCAGCGAGTTGACCAAGGTGGTCTTGCCGACACCCGAGTGGCCCACGAAAGCGGTGATCCGGCCCTCCAGGCGCTCGCGCACCTTGGCGGCCGCGTCGCCCGTCGACAGTTCCTCGCGGTTGGTGACGACGTAGTTCACGCCGAGCGTCGAGTAGATCTCCAGGATCTTGTCGGCGGAGGTCAGGTCGGACTTGGTCAGCACCAGCAGCGGCTCCAGCCCGGCGTCGTACGCGGCCACCAGGCAGCGGTCGATCATCCGGGGCCGAGGCTCCGGGTCGGCCAGCGCCGTGACGATGGCCAGCTGGTCGGCGTTGGCGACGACCACGCGCTCGTACGGGTCGTCGTCGTCGGCGGTGCGCCGCAGGACCGACTTGCGCTCCTCGATCCGCACGATCCGGGCGAGGGTGTCCTTCTTGCCGGACAGGTCGCCGACGATCCAGACCAGGTCGCCGACCACCGCGGCCTTGCGGCCCAGCTCCCTGGACTTCATCGCGTGGACGGTCCGGTCCCCGACCAGGCAGGTCAGCCTGCCGCGGTCGACGGTCAGGACGAAGCCCTCGGAGGCGTCCTCGTGCTTGGGCCGGATGCTCGTCCGGGGCCGGTTGCCCTTGGGGTTCGGGCGCTGACGGATGTCGTCCTCGTCGGTGTGCTTGCCGTACCTGCGCATGACGGGCCCTACGCTCCCGCTCCTCGCGGGGCATGCCCGAGCATGTCGGCCCACATCTTCGGGAAGTCGGGCAGCGTCTTCGCGGTCGTGGCCACGTTCTCGATCTGCACGCCCTCCACGGCCAGGCCGATCACCGCGCCCGCGGTCGCCATCCGGTGGTCGTCGTACGTGTGGAACACGCCGCCGCGCAGCGGGCGCGGGCGGATGTGCAGACCGTCGGCCGTCTCGGTGACGTCGCCGCCGAGCTCGTTGATCTCCTTGGTGAGCGCCGCCAGCCGGTCCGTCTCGTGCAGCCGCAGGTGCTGGACACCGCGCAGCGTCGACGGGGAGTCGGCCAGGGCGGCGACCGCAGCGATGCCCGGGGTGAGCTCGCCGACCTCGCCGAGGTCCACGTCGATGCCGTGGATCTTGCCGGTGCCGGTGAAGACGAGGCCCGCGTCGGTCAGCTCGCAGGAGCCGCCCATCTCCGTGAAGATCCGGCGCAGCGCGTCACCGGGCTGCGTGGTGCGGCGCGGCCAGTCGGGGATGGTGACCGTGCCGCCGGTGATCAGGGCCGCCGCCATGAAGGGCTGCGCGTTGGAGAGGTCGGGCTCCACGACCATGTCGCGGCCGAGCAGCGCGCCGGGCGCCACCCGCCACACGTTCTTCTCGCCGCCGGCCTCGGGGGTGTCCACCTGGGCGCCGGCCGCGCGCAGCATCTCCACCGTCATCCGGATGTGCGGCATCGACGGCAGGTTGGTGCCCACGTGCCGGACCTCGACGCCCTGGTTGAAGCGCGGGCCGGAGAGCAGCAGCGCGGAGACGAACTGCGAGGAGTTGGTGGCGTCGATCTCGACCGTGCCGCCCTCCAGGGCCCCGCCGCCCTGGACGGTCAGGGGCAGCGCGCCCCGGCCGTCGTCGTCGATCCGGGCGCCGAGGGCGCGCAGTGCGTTGATGACCTCGCCGAGCGGCCGCTCGTAGGAGCGCGGGTCGCCGTCGAAGCGGATGTCGCCGGCGGCGAGGGTGGCGACCGGCGGCAGGAAGCGCATGACCGTGCCCGCGTTGCCGACGTCGACGGTGGCCGGCCCGCGCAGGGCGGCCGGGATGATCCGCCAGGCCTCGCCGCCCGCGCCGTCGCCGGCCGAGGCGGAGGAGACGGTCTCCTCGATGCCGACGCCCATCGCGCGCAGCGCGTCCGACATCAGCTGTGAATCGCGCGAGCGCAACGGGCGGCGCACCCAGCCGGGCTCGGAGGCGAGCGCCGCGAGCACGAGGGCGCGGTTGGTGACCGATTTCGACCCGGGCACGGCGACGGTGGCGTGGATGCGGCCGTCAGCGAGCGGGGCGGGCCAGAGGGCGGGGAGCGCGGAGGTCTCGGTCATGGCCCCCACTTTAGTGGCTACCCACGAAGGCAGATCTTGATCGCGAAGCCGTCCCGGGGGGCGGTCAGAGTCCGAGCAGCCAGCGTCCGCCGCCGACCAGCGAGCAGAGCGCGACGACGTGGAAGAGGAGCAGCCACACCACGGGGTGCAGATGGGTGAGCCGCCCCAGCTGGTCCGCGTCGGAATCCGGCGCGCCGCCGTGCCTGCGCTTCGCCCCCAGCTCGAAGACCGGCCGGACCCCGCCCAGCAGCAGGAACCACACCACCGCGTACGCGAACACCGCCTGGACGTCGGCCGCGGCCCGCCAGGACACGAGCACGAACGCCGTGCCCGTCACCACCACCGTCAGCACCCCGTACGCGTTCCGGATCAGCACCAGCATGGCCGCCAGCAGCGCCGTCGCCAGCCACAGCAGCAGCGTGATCCGGTGCGCCGACAGCAGCGCCGCCCCGCCGAGCCCGAGCAGCGAGGGCGCCGTGTACCCGGCGGCGGCGGTGAGGATCATCCCGAGCCCGTACGGCTTGCCCCGGCTGACGGTGACCCCGCTGGTGTCCGAGTGCAGCCGGATCCCCTGCAGCTCGCGCCCGGTCAGCAGTGCCAGCAGCCCGTGGCCGCCCTCGTGCGCGATGGTCACGGCATTGCGGGAGAGCCGCCACAGCGGGCGCGGGCCCACGGCGGCCAGCGCGGCCAGCCCCGTCGCGATCACCAGCCATCGGTCGGGCGCCGCCTGTATGCCCGTGAGCCGGTCCCACAGACCGGCGGTGGTGCTGCTGTCCATGATCTGGCGGACTCCTTGCGGGGGTGGTCGGGTGCCATGGCAGTGTGGCAGCCATGTGCGGAAGGTATGCAGCGAGCCGTGGACCCGAGGATCTGGTGGAGCTTTTCGGAATCGAGAAGTGGGAGCCGGCAAAGAGCCTGGCACCCGACTGGAACGTGGCCCCGACCAAGGAGGTCCACGTCGTCCTGGACCGCCCCCTGAAAGACGCGCCGAGCCCGCGTCCGGTTCGCCAGCTCCGGGTGCTGAAGTGGGGGCTCGTCCCGTCCTGGGCCAAGAACCCCGACGGCGCCGCCCGGATGATCAACGCCCGGGCCGAGACGGTGCACGAGAAGCCGTCCTTCCGCCGCCCGTTCTCCCAGCGCCGCTGCATCGTCCCCGCCGACGGGTACTACGAGTGGGTCACCGCCCACGACGAGCGGCAGCTGGAGGTCGAGGGCAAGAAGAAGCGGGCCCGCAAGCAGCCGTACTTCGTCCTGCCCGCCGACGGCTCCGTCTTCGCGATGGCCGGGATATACGAGTTCTGGCGCGACCGGACCCTGCCCGACGAGCACCCGCTCGCCTGGTGGGCGACCTGCTCGGTGATCACCACGGAGGCAGAGACCGGACCGCTGGGCGTCGCCCCGGCCGAGGGGCCGCGCTCGCTCTGCGACATCCACCCCCGGATGCCGCTGATGCTGACCCCGGACCGCTGGGACGCCTGGCTGGACCCGGCGAACACCGACACCGACGGGGCGCTGCGGGACCTGCTCGCGCCGCCGCCGGGCGGCCTGATGCGCGCCCACCCGGTGTCCACCGCCGTCAGCAACGTCCGCAACAACGGCCCGGAACTGCTGGAGGAACTGGCCGCGCCGGAAGAGGGCACGCTGTTCTGACGCACGCCCCGCGGGCCCGCCGCCCGGCATGATCGGCCCATGACCACCACCGAGAGCGTCGACACCCCGGCGGGCGAGGCCCGCGTCACCTGGCACCCCGCCCGCGAGCCGCGGCTCGTGCTCGCCGTCGGCCACGGCGCCGGCGGCGGCATCGAGGCCCGGGACCTGCGCGCCCTGGCCGAGGCCCTGCCCGCCCGGGGGATCACCGTGGCCCTGGTCGAACAGCCCTGGCGGGTCGCCGGGAAGAAGGTCGCCGCCGCGCCCAAGGTGCTCGACGAGGGCTGGCGGGCGCTCTGGCCGGTGCTGGCGAAGCCGGGCCTGCCGGTGGTCGCGGGCGGACGCAGCGCCGGGGCGCGGGTGGCCTGCCGGACCGCCGTCGAACTGGGCGCGGCCGGCGTGCTGGCGCTGGCCTTCCCGCTGCACCCGCCGGGCCGCCCCGAGAAGTCCCGCGCCGAGGAGCTGCTCGGCGCCGGGCGCCCCACTCTGGTGGTGCAGGGCGGCCGGGACCCGTTCGGCCGACCGGAGGAATTCCCCGGGGGCGGTCACGCCCTGGTGGAGATCCCGTACGGGGACCACGGCTTCGCGGTGCCGAAGAAGGCCGGGCTCACCCAGGACGAGGCCCTCGCCCGGCTCACCGGCGCGGTCGGGGACTGGCTCGCCCGGCTCCGGCCGTGAAGGGGCCGCAACCCCTCGCCCGCCCGGGAATGCGGGGCCCGGCCTCTCTGTTGTCCCGGATGTCGTACGTACGGTAAATCGTCGGAGGAGTGGGAGCGCATGACCCAGGTCATCAGCCAGAACCGTCCGCAGGCCCTTGACCTGGACTGGACGGTGCTGCCCGGGCCCAAGCGCGGCTCGCTTCGGGCGGCGGCGGACCGGGACGGTCGACTATTCTCCGATTCGAGCGGGTCCGCTTTCGGAGTCGCCACGCAGTCGGAGGAGGTGGGTCCTGTCGCTGGGACCGACGAAGGCCACGCGGAGGAAACGACCCCGGAGCGCAATGCGCGCTTCGAGAGGGACGCCCTCGGCTACCTCGACCAGATGTACTCGGCCGCGCTGCGCATGACGCGCAATCCGGCCGACGCCGAGGACCTGGTCCAGGAGACGTACGCGAAGGCGTACGCGTCCTTCCACCAGTTCCGCGAGGGCACCAACCTGAAGGCCTGGCTTTACCGCATCCTGACCAATACCTTCATCAACTCCTACCGCAAGAAGCAGCGCGAACCCCAGCGCAGCGCCGCGGAGGAGATCGAGGACTGGCAGTTGGCGCGCGCCGAGTCGCACATGTCGACCGGGCTGCGTTCCGCCGAATCGCAGGCGCTCGACCACCTGCCCGATTCGGATGTGAAGGAAGCCCTGCAAGCCATTCCGGAGGAGTTCCGCATCGCGGTCTATCTTGCCGACGTAGAGGGCTTTGCGTACAAGGAGATCGCGGACATCATGGGTACACCGATCGGTACGGTCATGTCGCGGCTGCACCGTGGCCGCCGTCAACTCCGCGGCATGCTGGAGGACTACGCCCGTGAGCGCGGGCTGGTTCCTGCCGGCGCGGGAGAGTCGAACGACCTGAAAGGCTCGGGCTCATGAGCTGCGGAGAGCCGCACGAGACGGATTGCTCTGAGGTCCTGGACCACCTTTACGAGTTCCTGGACCACGAGATGCCCGACACGGACTGCACGAAGTTCGAGACGCACTTCGGCGAGTGCAATCCGTGTCTGGAGAAGTACGGCCTCGAGCAGGCGGTGAAGAAGCTGGTCAAGCGGTGCTGCGGGTCGGACGACGTGCCGAGCGACCTGCGGTCGAAGGTGATGGGCCGGATCGAACTGATCCGTTCGGGACAGGCCGTTCCCGATCACGACATCACGGCCGGTCCTGCCGCGGCAGGACCCGCGGCCGGCTGAATCGCACGCGAACGTCCGCCCCCGGAAGGGCCTTTCCTTCACCCGAAGGTGGTAATCCGGGGGCCTCCGCATGGCGCAATGCGGAAATGTGGCCCGCCTCGCCCGCGGCCCCACTTAGTCTCCCCTTTCGGTACTGGTGTGATTCGGTACCCGGCTTCCACGGCACAGGGGAGGAGAGCGCATGCGGGTACTTCCGTCGGCGGCACGCGCCTACATCCTCGCCGCCGTCCTCGGCGCCGTACTGTGCGTCGCCCCCGCGTTCGCGGATCCCGCCACCCCCTGGCCGTCCGTGGGTCTGATGACCCTTCTCTACCTCGGCTGCGAACTCGTCAAGGTCTGCCCGCTGCTGGGCAGGCGGGTGCCCGAGGGGCTCGGCTGCTTCTTCCCCGTGGTGCTCGCCGCCGTCTTCCTGCTGCCGCCCGCCGCCGCCGCGCTCATCGCGCTGCCGGGCGGGCTGGCCGGGACGGTGGTCCAGCGGCCCGCGGGGGTACGCCGGGTGTGGCACGCGGCCCAGCAGTCCATAGCCGCCTGGGCCGCCGGGCAGGCGTACGGGCTGCTGCGCGGCCCGGCCGCGCTGGGCGGGAGCCTCCTCGGGGGGTCCGACCCGCCCGCCTGGGTAGCCGACTTCCCGTACGTGGTGCTCCCCGCGGCCGCCGCGGCCGCCGCCTTCTGCCTGGTGCTCACCGCCCTCGACGGGGGCGTCCTGGCCGCCGCCGAGCGCCGGCCCGCCGCCACCGCCTGGCGCGGACTGCTCACGCGGTCCCTCGCCCCGCACTGCGTACACGGCCTCGCCGGGCTGATGATGGCCGTCATGTGGCGCAGCCCGTACGGACTCCCGGCAGCGCTGCTCGTCCTGCTGCCGATGTACATCTCCTGCTGGGTCTTCGCCCAGTACCACCGCGAACGCGCCGCGCACCAGGCCACGATCCGGGCGCTCGTCCAGGCCGTGGACATCAAGGACCGCTATACCCGCGGCCACAGCGAGCGCGTCGGCCAGGCCTCCACGATGATCGCCCGCGAGCTGGGCATGGCCGAGGACCGGCTCGAAGTCGTCCGCATCGCCGGGATCCTCCACGACGTGGGCAAACTCGGCGTCCCGACCCGGCTGCTGCGCAAGGACGGGCCGCTGACCCCCGAGGAACGCCGCGTCATCGAACTGCATCCCGAATACGGGCACGAGATGGTGCGCGGCATCGGCTTCCTGGGGGAGGCCAGGTCCGCGATCCTGCACCACCACGAACGGGTCGACGGATCCGGCTATCCGTACGGCCTGACCGGAGAGCAGATCCCGGTACTGGCCCGGGTGGTGGCCGTGGCCGACGCCTTCGACGCGATGACCTCCACGCGCTCCTACAGCCGGGCCCGCCCGGTGCCGACCGCGCTGGCGGAACTGGAACGCTGCGCCGGCGCGCACTTCGACCCGGCGATGGTCCGCGCCCTGGTCGGCGCCATCGGCCGACGGGGCTGGCACCCGGTGGTGACCTCCGACGACGACCTCCAGGTGATCTCCGGCGGGCCGACGCTGTCCGCGCTCCCGGCGCAGATACGGGACGACTCCGCGGCCCGCCCCGGTCCCGACACCGCCCCGGCCGCCCGGCCGCCCCGGCCCGTCCGCACCCCGGGTGCCGACCGCCCGGGCGGCGGTGCCGGGTGAGGGCCTGGGCCTCGTGGACGGTGCGGGGGGCCGCCGGGGGGCTGATCGCGGTGGCCCTCGGGCACACCCTGTGGACCGGCCTCGTCGAGCCCGGGACCGCCCTCGCCTTCGGCGCCCTGATCGTCATCGGAGAGCTGGCCCGCCGGGACGTGGGCAGCGACACCGCAGGCACTGCAGGCACTGCAGGCACTGCAGGCACCGCAGGCACCGCAGGCACGGCGGGCACCGCCCTGCACCGGACCGCCCCGCTCGGCTCCGCCGGGGCCCTCGCGTACGCCCTGCTCGGCCAGGCCGCAGGGCGGCCCACCCACCACGGAGTCCTCCAGATCGTCGCGGTCGTCGTCGCCGCGGCCCTCGTCGGGATCGTCCCGCACATCGCCCGCGGCCGCGGGCCCGCCCTGGACCACCTGACCCGGCGGGTCCTCACGGTCACCTTCGCCGCCGCCTGCTTCCAGCCCCTGTACAACTCCGGCCGGCTGGAGGACCGGGTCGGGCAGGGCCCGTACCTCGTCCTCTTCCTGCTCCTCCTGCTCGGCCTGACCGCCCTGTGCGACGCCGTGCTCGCCGCCGCGCTCGCCGGGGCCCGCACCGGCTGGCCGTACGGTCCGCTGCTGCGCGACGAGCTGCGCGCCCAGCTCGGCATCGGCTCGGCGATCTGCGCCACCGGGGTCGTGATGGCCCTCGGCGTGGCCGGCGCGGGCCTGTGGGCGGTGCCCGTCTTCAGCCTGCCGCTGCTGCTGACCCAGCTGTCCTTCCACCGGATCGCCGCGATCCGCACCACCTACCGCCAGACCATCACCTCCCTGGCCCGCGCCACCGAGGTCGCCGGCTACACCCGGCCCGGCCACGCCCGCAGGGTCGCCGCCCTGAGCTGCGCCGTGGGCCGGGAGCTGGGCCTGTCGGAGCGGGAGCTCACGGTGCTGGAGTACGCCGCCCTGATGCACGACATCGGGCAGCTCTCCCTCGTCGACCCGGTCCCGGCGGGGGCCACCGCCGAGCTGCCCGCCGCCGAGGCCCGCAGGATCGCCGAGCTGGGCGGGGAGGTGGCCCGCCAGACGGGAGTGCCGGCCGAGGTCGCGGTGGTGGTGGAGCGGCAGGCGGACCCGTACCGGGAGCAGCCCGTAGCCGCCCGGATCGTGCGCACGGTCAACGCGTACGAGGACCTCTGCGGGCACGCCGGCGGGAGCGGTCACCCGGGCGGCTCACTGGCGGCCCTGGAGCGGCTGCGACTGGGCACCGGACACGACTATCAGCCAGAGGTGGTGGAGTGTCTGGCCAGGGTTCTGGCCCGGGGTGGACGTGGCGGGGTCGTTCCTGTCCAGGCTGGGTAACCCATGGGTAATGAGCGGCCGTCCGAGTGGGCATGGTTGGATGCGAGTGAGAGTGTCCGTGACAGTGTCCGCAAGGCTGCACCGTTGTCCCCCAGCCACCGCTGGGTGGTGCCCCCAGGCAGGCGGGAATCGTGAGGATCTTCGGGAAGGTACGGCATCGGCCCTCCGCCTCGTGGCGGCAGGCCACCGACCGCGCGTTCACGCTGATCGGCGACGGGCGGTACGAGGACGCGGGCGCGCTCCTGACCAGAGCCGCGGACCTGGAGCCCTGGCTGTCCGAGTCCTGGTTCAACCTGGCCCTGCTGCACAAGTTCCGGCACGACTGGGAGCAGGCGAGGTCCGCCGGGCTGCGCGCCGTGGCCCTGCTGGACCGCGAGACGGGCGCCCCGGACTGGTGGAACGTCGGGATCGCCGCGACCGCGCTCCAGGACTGGCCGCTGGCCCGCCGCGCCTGGCAGGCGTACGGGCTGAGGGTGCCCGGGGACCCGCACGGCGCGGGGGCGGGCAACGGTAAGCACACCGGCGAACCGGTCGGCATGGAGCTCGGCAGCGCCGCCGTGCGGCTGTCGCCCGAGGGCGAGGCCGAGGTGGTCTGGGGCCGCCGGCTGGACCCGGCGCGCATGGAGGTCCTGTCGATCCCGCTGCCCTCCTCGGGGCGGCGCTGGGGCGAGGTCGTGCTGCACGACGGGGTCCCGCACGGCGAGCGGGTCACCGCGGCCGGCCCCTCCTACCCCGTCTTCGACGAGATCGAGCTGTGGGCGCCCTCGCCGGTGCCGACCTGGGTGGTGCTGCTGGAGGCGGCCACCGAGGCGGACCGCAACGCCCTGGAGCAGTTGGCCTCCGACGCGGGCTTCGCGGCCGAGGACTGGTCCTCCTCGGTGCGGCTGCTGTGCCGGACCTGCTCGGAGAGCGCGATGCCGAGCGGCGAGGGCGACGGGGAGCACCTGGATCCGCACGACCACAGCGAACCGGGGCACCCCGGCCCGCTGGGGCACCGTACGGCCGGGTCCGGGTCCCTGTGGGTGCCGGAACGCGAGTGCGGGATCGCGGCGCCGGCCGGTCTGGTGCGCGGACTGCTCGACGGCTGGGTCGCGGACAGCCCGGAGTCCAGGGAGTGGCGGGATCTCGAGGAAGTCTGCTGAGCGGGGGCCGTAGGCTGTACCGGCACATCGGTGACTTGGTGGACTTACGGAAGGCGTACGGCGGACATGGCGCAGCAGGAGAACGACGTTGTCGAGGTCGGTGTCGTCGGTGGAGCGAACGACGGTTACGTCGTGGACACCGAGGACTGTGAGGCGCGCGAGCTCGCCTACCGGGAGCGCGGCACCGCCCGCCCGATCACGGTGGTGGGCAACCCCGTGCTGCACCGGGAGTGCAAGGACGTCACCGAGTTCGGCGACGAGCTGGCGCAGCTGATCGACGACATGTTCGCCAGCCAGAAGGCCGCCGAGGGCGTGGGCCTGGCCGCGAACCAGATCGGCGTGGACGCCAAGGTCTTCGTCTACGACTGCCCGGACGACGACGGCAAGCGCCACACGGGTGTCGTGGTCAACCCCAAGCTCGTCGAGCTGCCGACCGGCGCCCGCGTGCTGGACGACTCGAACGAGGGCTGCCTGTCGGTCCCGACCGCGTACGCCTCGCTGGCCCGCCCGGACTACGCCGAGGTCACCGGCCAGGACGCGCAGGGCAACCCGATCAAGGTGCGGGGCACCGGCTACTTCGCGCGCTGCCTCCAGCACGAGACCGACCACCTGTACGGGTACCTGTACATCGACCGGCTCTCGAAGCGCGACCGCAAGGACGCGCTGCGGCAGATGGAAGAGGGCACTCCGCGCTACGAGACCGTCCCGAACGCCTGAGCGACGGCCTGCGGGCCCCGGAAGGCACGCCGGAAGGAATTCGGCGTGGTGCCCAGGGTCCGCAGGAAGTGGTGGCGCAGGGCGGGCGCGTTGCCGAATCCGCAGCGGCCCGCGATGGCGTCGACCGTGTCGTCCGTGGACTCCAGCAGCTCCTGGGCCAGCAGCACCCGCTGGCGCAGCACCCACTGGTACGGGGTGGTGCCGGTCTCCTGGAGGAAGCGGCGGGCGAAGGTGCGCGGGGACATGTGCGCGCGCTCCGCGAGCTGCTCGACGGTGATCTCCTCCTCCAGGTGGCGGGCCATCCACCCGATGACCTCCCCGACCGTGTCGCAGGCGGTGCGCGGGAGCGGCCGCCGGATGAACTGGGCCTGCCCGCCGTCCCGGTGGGGCGGTACGACCATCCGCCGGGCGATGGTGTTGGCC
The DNA here is from genome assembly GCF_042736805.1 of Streptomyces sp. NPDC060031. Lineage (NCBI taxonomy): Bacteria > Bacillati > Actinomycetota > Actinomycetes > Kitasatosporales > Streptomycetaceae > Streptomyces > Streptomyces sp. NPDC060031. The sequence continues at coordinate 34,252 of NZ_JBHWVM010000060.1, read as the reverse complement.
ACCTCGGCCCCGTGCTCCTGGCGGACCACGTGCAGGCAGGCGTCGATGCCCGAGGCGGTGCCGGCCGAGGTGATCACAGAGCCCTCGTCCACGTAGAGCACGTCCGGGTCGACCTGGGCCCGCGGGAAGCGGCGGGCCAGCGCGGGGGCGTGCATCCAGTGGGTGGTGCAGCGCCGCCCGTCCAGCAGACCGGCCGCGCCGAGCACGAAGGCGCCGCTGCACACGCTGAGCACCCGCGCGCCCCGGTCCACCGCCCGGCGCAGGGCGTCGAGGAACGGCTCGGGGTACTCCCGTACGGGGGCCCGCCGGTCGGCGGGCAGGCAGATCAGGTCCGCCTCCTCCAGCCGTTCCAGGCCGTGCGCGGGCGCGATGGCGAAGCCGACGTCGGCCATGGTCAGCGGGCCCTCCTCGGCCGCGCAGACGGCGAAGTCGTATACCGGCAGGCCCTGGGCGCCGCGGTCGATCCCGAAGACCTCGCAGAAGATCCCGAACTCGAAGGGGGCGACTCCGTCGACGAGCGCTACGGCTACGTTGGTCAGCATGGATCCAGTGTGGCAGTAATTCGCTCTTTGGTGACAGTCCTGCCACTGGTCGATCATGGCCGATCAGGCGGACAGTGGAGGTATGAGCACCTTCGTGAACTACCTCGCCGTCCTGGCCATCGCCGCCGTGCTGCTCGGGCCCAGCCTGTACGGGGCCCGGAGCGACCGGCGGATCGACCGGCAGCTGCGGGCCGCCGCGACCCGGCGGGTGTGGCTGCCGCGCCAGCGGTCGGGCGGTCTCGCGCCCACCCCGCGCAGGCGCGGCATCCGGTTCGGCACCTGGCGACGGGGTCACATGGCTCACTGAGCCCCGCCCCCGGTCCCGGCGCCGCTCCCGGCCCCGAACGCGAGGAGCCGGGACGCGGACATCCGTCGCGTTCCGGCTCCCGGCGCACCTGCTCGTACGGGCTAGAAGTCCTCGTCCAGGTCGACCGTGCCCTCGACCGCGACCTGGTAGGCCGACGGGCGGCGCTCGAAGAAGTTCGTCAGCTCCTGGACGCCCTGGAGCTCCATGAACGAGAACGGGTTCTGCGAGCCGTACACCGGCGGGAAGCCGAGGCGGACCAGGCGCTGGTCCGCGACGCACTCCAGGTACTCGCGCATCGACTCGGTGTTCATGCCCGGCAGGCCGTCACCGCACAGGTCGCGGCCGAACTGCAGCTCGGCCTCCACGGCCTCCTTCAGCATGTCGGTGACCTGCTGGCGAAGGGCCTCGTCGAAGAGCTCCGGCTCCTCCTTGCGGACCGTGTCCACGACCTCGAAGGCGAAGTTCATGTGCATGGTCTCGTCGCGGAACACCCAGTTGGTGCCCGTCGCCAGCCCGTGCAGCAGACCCCGCGAGCGGAACCAGTACACGTACGCGAAGGCGCCGTAGAAGAACAGGCCCTCGATGCACGCGGCGAAGCAGATCAGGTTCAGCAGGAAGCGGCGGCGGTCGGCCTGCGTCTCCAGCCGGTCGATCTTCTCGACCGAATCCATCCACTTGAAGCAGAACTGCGCCTTCTCACGGATCGACGGGATCTCCTCGACCGCGTCGAAGGCGGCCGCGCGGTCGTCCGGGTTCGGGAGGTAGGTGTCCAACAGCGTCAAGTAGAACTGGACGTGCACGGCCTCCTCGAACAGCTGGCGCGACAGGTACAGGCGCGCCTCCGGGGAGTTGATGTGCTTGTACAGCGTCAGCACGAGGTTGTTCGAGACGATCGAGTCGCCCGTCGCGAAGAACGCGACCAGCCGCCCGATCATGTGCTGCTCGGCGGGCGTCAGCTTGGCGAGGTCGGCCACGTCGGAGTGGAGGTCGACCTCCTCGACCGTCCAGGTGTTCTTGATCGCGTCCCGGTAGCGCTCGTAGAAGTCCGGGTAGCGCATGGGGCGAAGGGTGAGCTCGAAGCCCGGGTCCAGGAGGTTCTTGGTCTCGTTGGAGCTCATTACTGGCAGGCCTCGCAGGACTCGGGGTTCTCAAGGGAGCAGGCGAGCGCTTCCGCGTCGGCGACGGCCTGGGGGAGCGCTGCGGGGGTGGCGGCCTGCGCGGCACGGGCGATCTTCGTGGCCGGGCGCGAGCGCAGGTAGTACGTGGTCTTCAGGCCCTGCTTCCAGGCGTACGCGTACATCGAGGACAGCTTCCCGATGGTCGGCGTCTCCAGGAACAGGTTCAGCGACTGCGACTGGTCGAGGAACGGGGTGCGCGCCGCGGCCATGTCGATCAGGCCGCGCTGCGGGATCTCCCACGCCGTGCGGTACAGCTCGCGCACCTCGGCCGGGATCCAGCCGAAGCCCTGGACGGAGCCGCTGGACTCGCGCAGCGCCTCACGGGTCTGCGCGTCCCAGACGCCGAGCTCCTTCAGCTCCTCCACCAGGTAGCCGTTGACCTGGAGGAACTCACCGCTGAGGGTCTCGCGCTTGAAGAGGTTGGAGACCTGCGGCTCGATGCACTCGTACACGCCCGCGATCGAGGCGATCGTCGCCGTCGGGGCGATGGCGAGGAGCAGCGAGTTGCGCATGCCGGTCTTCGCGACGCGGGCGCGCAGCGCGTCCCAGCGCTCCGGCCAGTTCAGCTCGACGTCGTAGTGGTCCGGGTGCAGGACACCGCGGGCGGTACGGGTCTGCTCCCAGGCCGGCAGCGGGCCGCTGCGCTCGGCGAGGTCGCAGGAGGCCTCGTACGCGGCGAGCATGATGCGCTCGGAGAGCTTCGTGGACAGCGCCTTCGCCTCGGGGGAGTCGAAGGGCAGCTTCAGCTTGAAGAAGACGTCCTGGAGGCCCATCGCGCCCAGACCCACCGGCCGCCAGCGGGCGTTGGAGCGCCCGGCCTGCTCGGTCGGGTAGAAGTTGATGTCCACCACGCGGTCGAGGAAGGTCACGGCGGTGCGGACGGTCTCGTCCAGCCGCTCCCAGTCGATCTCCGGGCCGTCGGCGCCGGCCACGACGAAGGCGCCCATGTTGACCGAGCCGAGGTTGCAGACGGCCGTCTCGCCGTCGTTGGTGACCTCGATGATCTCGGTGCACAGGTTGGAGGAGTGCACGACCGAGCCGGGCTCGGCGGTCTGGTTCGCGGTGCGGTTGGAGGCGTCCTTGAAGGTCATCCAGCCCTGGCCGGTCTGCGCGAGGGTGCGCATCATCCGGCCGTACAGGTCGCGGGCGGGCATGGTCTTGCGGGCCAGGCCCGACCCCTCGGCCCTGCGGTAGGCGGCGTCGAACTCGTCGCCCCACAGGTCCACCAGCTCGGGGACGTCGGCCGGGGAGAACAGCGACCAGTCGGCGTCGGCGTTCACGCGGCGCATGAACTCGTCCGGCACCCAGTGGGCGAGGTTCAGGTTGTGCGTACGGCGCTGGTCCTCGCCGGTGTTGTCGCGCAGCTCCAGGAACTCCTCGATGTCCGCGTGCCAGGTCTCCAGGTAGACGGCGGCGGCGCCCTTGCGTCGGCCGCCCTGGTTCACGGCGGCCACGGAGGCGTCGAGGGTCTTCAGGAACGGCACGATGCCGTTGGAGTGGCCGTTGGTGCCGCGGATCAGCGAACCGCGGGCGCGGATGCGGGAGTACGACAGACCGATGCCGCCGGCGTGCTTCGAGAGGCGCGCGACCTGGTGGTAGCGGTCGTAGATCGAGTCGAGCTCGTCCAGCGGGGAGTCCAGCAGGTAGCAGGAGGACATCTGCGGGTGCCGGGTGCCGGAGTTGAAGAGCGTGGGGGAGGACGGCAGGTAGTCGAGGCGGCTCATCAGCCGGTACAGCGAGGCCACTTCCTCGACGGCGCGCAGGCTCTCGTCCTCGGCCAGGCCGCAGGCCACGCGCAGCATGAAGAACTGCGGGGTCTCGATGACCTGGCGGGTGATCGGGTGGCGCAGGAGGTAGCGGCTGTGCAGGGTGCGCAGGCCGAAGAAGCCGAAGCGGTCGTCGGCGCCCTCGCCGAGGGCGTGCTCGACCAGCGCGTCGAGGCGGCTCGCGTGGAGGCGTACGAACTCGGCCGTGCGGTCGGCGATCAGCCCCTCGCGGTGGCCGACCTCGACGGAGGCGGAGAAGGAGGTGGCCCCCTGGCCCGCGGCCTCGTCGGCGACGGCCATCGTCAGCAGGCGCGCGGCCAGCCGGGAGTACGCCGGGTCCTCGGAGATCAGACCGGCGGCGGCCTCGGTGGCGAGCCCGCGCAGCTCGGCCTCGTCCGCGGCGGAGCTGCGCCCGCGCAGCGCGGCGGCGGCGACGCGGCCGGGGTCGGTGTCGCGGAGGTCGGCCGTCAGCTCGGTGAGGGTACGCAGCAACGCGGTCCCGGGACCCTCGACTGCGGGCAGGTCGGACTCGGCGCGCGGCGCGGCAGGCGCGATGGTCACGGGGGGTGCTCTCCCTCGCTCGGCCCGGACTTCGGCGGGGCGGGGGTGCGAGCGGGCGCATGCGGGGGTGGCAGAACGCGTACACCGCATGGCGTCCACCGGCCCAACCGCGAGGCCCGGACGTATCGGCACCCGGTTCGGTCGAGCCGGGCGCACTGTCGGCAGGTCCTCGGACTTGCGGATACACGGATGGGTGCATTTCATACCGTTGCGGGACAGTTCCGGATTCTCACCGGATTCCCCTGCGACGACAGCGAGCATGAGCATACATGTGGGGGCGCCTTGATGCGGTAGCCCCCACATGTTGTGTCGGCCCCTTGCTGAACGTGGTGTTACAGCTCCAGCCGGTAGGTGAGCAGCGTCAGCCCCGGCACCGGATCCCAGTCCCGGTCCGGGGTGCGGACGAAGCCGAGGCGCTCGTAGAGCCGCTGCGCCCCGTACATGGACGCCTGGGTCGACAGCACCACGTGGGTGACCCCCTCCAGGGCCCGGGCGCGGGCGAGGCAGGCGCGCACCAGCGCCTCGCCGGCGCCGCGCCCGCGGCCCCCGCGCGCCACCGCCAGCATCCGGAACTCCGCTTCCGCGGGGCCGGAGATGTCGGCCAGCGGGCTGCCGGGTGCGGCGAAGGTCACTCCGCCGAGGAGTTCGCCGCCGGCGGTCGCGGCGAGCACCTCGCCCTCGGCGGCGCGCCCGGCGACGTCGCGCAGCACTTGCGCGTACGCCTCGTTCGACTCGAAGTCCAGCAGTCCGTCGTCCAGGTACGCATGCGCGATGATCGCGCCCAGCTCCTCGTATTCGGCGGGCAGCGCCGCCCTGATCTCGATGTCCATGGGGTCGAGTGTGCGCCGGCGGCCCTTCGCACGCGGCTCAGCAGCAGCGGAACCCTTCGCGGGGGTCGGCCTCGCGGGCGTCCGTACGGGCGCGTTCGAAGGCCCGGCGGGTCGGGACCCGCGCCTGCGGGTCGTGGGAGCGGGCGTGGGCGACGTGGCGGTCGTACGCCGCCTCGCCCGTGAACTCCCGTACGTAGTACCGGGCCCTCGCGAGCACGGTGCGCAGGCTCATGACGCCGCGGGCTCCTTGGCCCGGCCGCCGCCCGAGTCGAGTCCGGCGGCGGCGAGCTCCGCCCGCTCCTCGGGGGTGGCGATCAGACCGGCCGGGGCGACGATCTTCGACTCCGTCCACGGGACCTCGGAGAGCGTGACCGACCCGGGGTTGCGGACGGCGCCCAGGCAGGTGCGCGCGGCGTCCAGCAGCACGATGATGATCAGCAGCGCGAAGAGCACCGACAGGACCCCGTCCACGGTGGCGTTGGTGACCACGGTGTGCATCTCGCCCATGTTCTTGGCGGGCTTGAGGACCTTGCCGGAGTCGATGGCGTCCTGGTAGAGGTCGCGCCGGGCGAAGAAGCCGACGGCCACGTCCGAGGAGAAGATCTTCTGCCAGCTCGCGGTGAGCGTGACGGCCACGTCCCAGGCCAGCGGGACAGCCGTCACCCAGGCCCACTTGAGCCGTCCGGACTTGACCAGCAGCGTGGTGCAGACGGTCAGCGCGACCGCCGCGAGGAGCTGGTTGGCGATGCCGAACAGCGGGAAGAGCTGGTTGATGCCGCCCAGCGGGTCCTTGACGCCGACCCACAGGAAGTAGCCCCAGCCGCCGACGACGATCGCGCTCGCGAACCAGACGCCCGGCTTCCAGCTGACGTCCCTGAAGGACTTGTGGACGTTGCCGAGGGTGTCCTGGAGCATGAAACGGCCGACGCGGGTGCCGGCGTCCACGGTGGTCAGGATGAAGAGCGCCTCGAACATGATCGCGAAGTGGTACCAGAACGCCTTCAGCGAGGCGCCGCCGATCACGGACGAGAAGATCTGCGACATCCCCAGTGCGAAGGTGGGGGCGCCGCCCGTGCGGGACAGCAGGCTGGTCTCCTCCACGTCCTTGGCCGCCTGGGCGAGGGTCTCGGGGGAGATGGCGAAGCCGAAGTGGCCCACCGCCTGCGAGGCGGCCTCGACGGTGGTGCCGACGACCCCGGCGGGGGAGTTGACGGCGAAGAAGAGCCCCGGCTCGATGATGCAGGCCGCGATGACCGCCATGACGGCGACGAAGGATTCGGTCAGCATCGCGCCGTAGCCGATGACCTGGACCTGGGTCTCCTTCTGGATCATCTTCGGGGTGGTGCCCGACGAGACCAGCGCGTGGAAGCCGGACAGTGCGCCGCAGGCGATGGTGATGAAGACGAACGGGAACATCGAGCCGGCGAAGACCGGGCCGTTGCCGGCGGAGGCGAAGTCGGTGACCGCGGGCATCTTCAGCGTCGGCATGGCGATGACCACGCCCACCGCGAGCAGGCCGATGGTGCCGATCTTCATGAAGGTGGAGAGGTAGTCGCGCGGCGCGAGCAGCATCCACACCGGCAGCACCGAGGCCAGGAAGCCGTACCCGATCATCCAGAGGACCAGGGTCTCCTTCTCCAGCGTGAAGACGTCGGCCAGGGAGGACTCCGCGACCCAGCCGCCCGCGATGATGGCGAGCAGCAGCAGGGCGACGCCGATCACCGACACCTCGGTGATCCGGCCCGGCCGCAGGACGCGCAGGTAGAAGCCCATGAAGAGGGCGATCGGGATGGTCATGCCGATGGAGAAGACGCCCCAGGGGGAGTCGGCCAGCGCGCCCACGATGACGAGCGCCAGCACCGCCAGCAGGATGATCATGATGACGAACACGGCGACCAGCGCGGCGGCGCCGCCGACCGGGCCGATCTCGTCACGGGCCATCTGGCCGAGCGAACGGCCGTTGCGCCGGGTGGAGAAGAACAGCGTGACCATGTCCTGGACCGCGCCCGCGAAGATCACGCCCGTGACGATCCAGATGGTGCCCGGCAGGTAGCCCATCTGGGAGGCCAGCACCGGGCCGACCAGCGGGCCCGCACCGGCGACGGCGGCGAAGTGGTGGCCGAAAAGCACCCGTCGGTCGGTGGGGTGGAAGTCGACACCGTTGTCGAGGCGTTCGGCGGGGGTGGCCCTGGTCTTGTCCACCTTCAGCACGCGGTTCGCGATGAAGCGCGCGTAGAAGCGGTAGCCGATCGCGTACGAGCCCAGTGCGGCGGCGAGCAGCCAGGCGGCCGAGATCTCCTCGCCCCGTGAGAGGGCCAGCACGCCCCATCCGACGGCCCCGATGAGTGCGACCAGCACCCAGGCGGCCACCGACTTCGGCGAAAGGCCTCCCGGCGTCGAAGACGCAGAAGGCGAGCCCGGCGTGGTGCCCGGACTCGCCGTGTTCTGCTCTGTACCTGTTGATCCCGGTTCCGGCATGTTCCTCGTCCCCTCGTCCATCACCTGCGTGAGCAGAGGGAATCTAGGGGGACCCACCCGCTGAACGTAAGACCCCGTCCGTATATCGGTACGAGGACCCGTGGCGGACGGCGCGGCCGGTCGTGCCGCGGTGAATCAGACGGCGGGGCGCTGGAGTCGGGCGACGAACTTGTAGCGGTCGCCGCGGTAGACCGAGCGGACCCACTCCACGGGTTCCCCGTCGGCGTCCAGCGAGTGGCGGGAGAGCATCAGCATCGGCAGGCCCACGTCGGTGCCGAGCAGTCCGGCCTCGCGCGGGGTGGCCAGGGAGGTCTCGATGGTCTCCTCCGCCTCGGCGAGGCGGACGTCGTACACCTCGGCGAGAGCGGTGTAGAGGGAGGTGTACTTGACCAGCGAGCGGCGCAGCGCGGGGAAGCGCTTGGCCGAAAGGTGCGTGGTCTCGATGGCCATCGGCTCGCCGCTGGCCAGTCGGAGCCGCTCGATGCGCAGGACCCGTCCGCCGGTGGCGATCTTGAGGAGCCCCGCGAGGGTGTCGTCGGCCGTCACGTAGCCGATGTCCAGGAGCTGGGACGTGGGTTCCAGTCCCTGGGCCCTCATGTCCTCGGTGTACGAGGACAGTTGGAGCGGCTGGGAGACCTTGGGTTTGGCGACGAAGGTGCCCTTGCCCTGAATGCGTTCCAGCCGGCCCTCGACGACGAGCTCCTGCAGGGCCTGCCGGACGGTGGTCCGGGAGGTGTCGAATTCGGCCGCGAGCGTGCGCTCCGGCGGCACCGGGGTGCCGGGAGGGAGCGTTTCGGTCATATCGAGCAAGTGTCGCTTGAGGCGGTAGTACTTGGGCACGCGCGCCGTGCGAGTGGCTGCCCCGCCTTCCGGCTCCGTGGTCGCCCCTTCGGTGGCCATCGCCGCCCGCCTTCCCGACTCCAGTTTCGCTGCCGTCACCGGCTCCTCCGATATGTGCGGTCACATCGTGACACGGGAGGGAGGACAGGCCTCCTCCCTCCCCCAGGTGTCGGTCCGATAACGGACCGATCACCCGCTCATTAGACCCTTGACACCCCTAAAGGTCTAGGCCAAGCTCCCGTTACTGGTCTACACCAATATGGATCGGATCCCGGCCCCACGGGCAGTACTTGAGTACTTGTGTCACCGCGGCGGGCGAGGGAAGTTGCAGGCAGCATCCCTGAGGAGGGTGGCGTGAAGCGCAAGCTCATCGCGGCGGTCAGTGTCGCGGGCATGATGGTCGGAGTCGCGGCGTGCGGCAACGGCGGCGACGACAAGGGCAAGACCGACGCGGGCGGCGCCAAGGAGATCACCGTCTGGGTGATGGACGGTTCCGCGCCGAAGGCCTGGCTCGACGAGGTCAACAAGGAGTTCTCGGCCAAGCACCCCGGTGTCACGGTCAAGGTCGAAGAGCAGAAGTGGAAGGGCATCCAGGAGAAGGTCACCACCGCCCTCTCCGAGAACACCCCGCCCGACGTCATCGAGCTCGGCAACACCCAGACCGCCGGCTACGCCGTCACCGGCGGCCTCGCCGACCTGACCGGCGACAAGGCCAAGCTCGGCGCCGACGCCTGGCAGAAGGGCATGCTCGCCTCGGCCGAGGTCGACGGCAAGCTCTACTCCGCCCCCTGGTACGCCGCCAACCGTGTCGTCGTCTACGACAAGAAGGCCTACGAGAAGGCCGGCGTCACGCCCCCGAAGACCCGCGACGAGTGGGTGGCGGGCCTGGAGAAGCTGAAGGCCTCGGACCCCGCCTCGCAGCCGATCTACCTCCCCGGCCAGAGCTGGTACGTCCTCGCCGGCTTCGTCTGGGACGAGGGCGGCGACCTCGCCGTCAAGGACGGCGGCAAGTGGAAGGGCCAGCTCGGCACCCCGCAGGCCGCCTCCGCCATGGAGTTCTACAAGAAGCTCCAGTCCTACTCCACCGCCCCGAAGGACAAGGACGAGGCCACCCCGCAGCAGTCCACCGACATCATCCCCAAGGGTGGCGTCGCCTCCTGGATCGGTCTCGGCTGGGAGGCCCAGGGTGCGCTGAAGGCCCTGAAGGAAGCGGGCAAGGAAGGCGACTTCGGCTACTTCCCGATCCCGGGCAAGACCGCTGACAAGCCCGGTTCGGTCTTCCTCGGCGGCTCGAACCTCGCCGTGGCCGAGCGCTCCAAGAACAAGGCGCTCGCCAAGGAGTGGCTGGCCCTCGCCGCCGGCAAGGACCAGATGACCAAGTACGCCGCCGCCACCGAGGGCGCGCTGCTCCCGAACCAGGCCGCCGCGAACTTCACCGCCGCCCCCGGCTCCTTCGCCGAGTCGATGGCCAAGGGTGCCGCCTCCGGCAAGATCACCCCGGTCACCCCGGGCTGGGCGAACGTCGAGACCGAGCCCAACCCCATCAAGGAGTTCATGGCCAAGGTCCTGAAGGGTGACGACGCCGCCAAGGCGGGCGCGGACGCGGACAAGGAAATCGCGAGCCGCATCAACAAGTAGTCCCACCCCGCAGGATCCGCACGACCCAGCAGTGTGAACGCACCGGGGGGTGCGGCAGGCGCCCAGACGCCCGCCGCGCCCCCGGTCGCGCATTTGACTCCACAGTCAACCGCGAGGAAGCCAAGACATGACCGTGCACTCCCAGGGAGCGGCGCCCAGCGCTCCACAGGACGCACCACCGAAGTCCGCCGGACGGCCGAAGGTGCCCACCACCAAAAGCGGCCCCGGCCCTGCGTCTCCTCGCGGGGGCAGGAGGTCGCTCCCCTCGGGGTGGCTGCCCTACCTGCTGGTCGGGCCGGCCGTGCTCAGCCTGGCCACCCTGCTGCTCTACCCGCTGATCAAGAACGTGATCCTGTCCTTCCAGGACATCAACAAGATCGAGTTCATCCAGCGGAAGTACCCGTTCGCGGGATTCGACAACTACACCGAGCTGCTGGGCGACTCCCGGTTCTGGACCGTCGTCGTCCGAAGCTTCGCCTTCACCGCGGCCAACGTCGTGCTGATCATGGTGCTGGGCAGCCTCATCGGCATCCTGCTGAACAAGCTCGGCAAGTGGATGCGCCTGGTCCTGTCGATGGCACTGGTCATGGCCTGGGCCATGCCGATCGTCGCCTCCGTGCAGGTCTTCCAGTGGCTGTTCGACGAGCAGTTCGGCGTCATGAACTGGGTGATGCGCACCGCCGGCGTCGAAGGCTACGACCAGCACAACTGGTTCGAGACCGGCCTGTCCACCCTGGTGATCGTCACGGTCCTGGTGGTCTGGGGATCCGTCCCCTTCGTCGCCCTCAACATGTACGCGGGCCTGACCACGGTCAGCGCCGAGCTGTACGAGGCGGCCCGGATGGACGGGGCCAACGGCTGGCAGACCTTCTGGAAGGTCGTCTTCCCGAGCCTCAAGCCCTTCTTCCTCATCACCACGTTCCTTGAGGTGATCTGGGTCTTCAAGGCCTTCACCCAGGTCTACGCGATGAACAAGGGCGGCCCCGACCGCGCCTCCGAGATCCTCCCGGTCTTCGCCTACGTCGAAGGCCAGAGCCAGGCCCACTACGGCCTCGCCGCCGCGATCTCCGTCCTGACCATCCTGATCCTCGTGATCGTCATGTCCTTCTACTTCCGCCTGATCCTGAAGCAGGAGGAGGAGCAGTGAGCACGACCACCGCCCCGAAGCCCGCGCCGTCCGCGCCGTCCGCGAAGCCCCCGCAGCAGCTCCGCAAGCGCCGCCCGGTCCGCCCCGCAGCCGTCGCCAAGAACATCGGCGCGCTCCTCCTGGCCCTCGTCTTCGTCTTCCCCGTCTACTGGATGTTCTCCTCGGCCCTGAAGCCGTCCAGCGAGATCCTCACCAAGGACCCCGTCTTCGTCTTCACCCCGACGACGGAGAACTTCACCAAGGCCACCGGGGTCGACCTGTTCTGGACGTACGTCACGAACAGCGTCGTCGTCACCGTCGGCGCCGTCCTGCTGGCCCTGCTCGTCGCCCTCGCCGCGAGCTTCGCCATCGCCCGGATGAAGTTCAAGGGCCGCAAGGGCCTCGTCCTCGCCGTGATGATGGCGCAGATGGCCCCCTGGGAGGTCATGGTCATCGCGATGTACATGATCGCCCGCGACGCCGAGACCCTGAACAGCCTCCCGCTGCTCACCGCGATCTACTTCGTGATGGTCCTCCCCTTCACCATCTGGACCCTGCGCGGCTTCATCGCCGCCGTCCCGGTGACGCTGGAGGAGGCCGCCCAGATCGACGGCTGCACCCGCGGCCAGGCCTTCCGCAAGGTGATCTTCCCGCTGCTGGCCCCCGGCCTGATGTCCACCTCGCTCTTCGGCTTCATCACCGCCTGGAACGAGTTCGCGATGGTCCTGATCCTGAACAAGGACAAGACCGCGCAGACCCTGCCGCTGTGGCTGACCCAGTTCCAGACCGCGTTCGGCAACGACTGGGGCGCCACCATGGCCGCGTCCTCGCTCTTCGCGCTCCCGGTCCTGCTCATCTTCGTCTTCCTCCAGCGCAAGGCCGTCGGCGGCATGACCGCCGGCGCCGTGAAGGGATAACGGCCCGTGACTGTCCTTGCGCACCGCACCGACACCCTGACGAGGGACGCCCTCGCGGTCCTCCAGCCCGGCTTCGAAGGCACCACGGCCCCCGCCTGGCTGCTGCGCCAGGTCCGCGAAGGCCTCACCGCCGTCGGCCTGTTCGGCCGCAACATCGCCTCGCCCGAGCAGCTCGCCGCGCTGACCGCGCAGCTGCGGGGCGAGCGGGAGGACGTACTCGTCGCCATCGACGAGGAGGGCGGCGACGTCACGCGCCTGGAGGTACGGGGCGGCTCGTCCTTCCCCGGCAACCTGGCGCTCGGCGCCGTCGACGACACCGACCTGACCCGGGCCGTCGCCCGCGAGCTGGGCCGCCGGCTCGCCGAGTGCGGGGTCAACCTCAACTGGGCCCCGTCCGCGGACGTCAACTCCAACCCGGACAACCCGGTCATCGGCGTACGCTCCTTCGGCGCCGACACCCACCTCGCCGCCCGGCACACCGCCGCGTACGTCGAGGGCCTGCAGGCCGCCGGCGTCGCCGCGTGCACCAAGCACTTCCCGGGCCACGGCGACACCAACGTCGACTCGCACCACGCGCTGCCGCGCATCGACGTCGACCTGGACGTGCTGCAGGCGCGCGAACTCGTCCCGTTCAAGGCGGCCATCGAGGCGGGCACCAAGGCCGTCATGAGCGCGCACATCCTGGTGCCCGCCCTCGACCCGACCCGTCCGGCCACGCTCAGCCCGCAGATCCTGACCGGTCTGCTGCGCAAGGAGCTCGGCTACGAGGGTCTCATCGTCACCGACGGCATGGAGATGAACGCCATCGCCGGGACGTACGGCATCGAGCGCGGCTCGGTGCTGGCCATCGCGGCCGGGGCCGACGCGATCTGTGTCGGCGGCGGACTCGCCGACGAGGCGACCGTGCTGCGGTTGCGCGATGCGCTGGTCGCGGCCGTACGCGAGGGCGCGCTCTCCGAGGAGCGGCTCGCGCAGGCGGCCGCGCGGGTGCGGGCACTGGCCGAATGGACCCGGGGGTCCCGGCCGGACGCGCAGCCGGAGGGGAGCCGCGCGTCCGGCATCGGGCTCGAAGCGGCCCGCCGCGCGGTGGTGGTGACGGGCACCGCCGCGCCGGTGACCGAGCCGTACGTCGCCACGCTCGCGCCCGTCGCGAACATCGCGGTGGGGGACGAGACGCCGTGGGGGGTCGCCGGGGAACTGGCGGCGCTGGTGCCGGGCACCGAGGCGGGCGTGTACGCGGAGGGCGCCTCGGCGGAGGAGATCCTGGCCGCGGCGGGGGAGCGGACCGTGGTCGCGGTGGTGCGCGACGAGCACCGGCACCCGTGGATGGCGGCGGCCGTGGACGCGCTGGTCGCTGCGCGGCCGGACACGGTGGTCGTGGAGATGGGCCTCCCGCGCGCGGAGCCCCGCGGTGCGCTGCACGTCGCGACGCACGGCGCGTCCCGCGTCTGCGGCCGCGCGGCCGCGGAGGTCATCGCGGGCCGGTAGCCCGCCCGGCCTGCTGGGGCGGAGCCGGGTTGTGCGAAGGGCCGGGCTCCCGTTCGGGAGTCCGGCCCTTCGCGTCGTACCGGTACGGCTACAGACCCTGCCAGGCGGGCTTGTTGGCGAAGGCGTGGCGGAAGTAGTCCGCCAGCTTCAGCTTCGACGCCGCGGCCTCGTCCACCACGACGGTGGCGTGCCGGTGCAACTGCAGCGCGGAGGCCGGGACCAGCGCTGACAGCGGCCCCTCGACGGTCTGCGCGACGGCCTCGGCCTTGCCCTCGCCCGTGGCCAGCAGAACCAGGTGCCGGGCGTCCAGGATGGTGCCGATGCCCTGGGTGATGACGTGGTGCGGGACCTGGTCTATGTCGTTGTCGAAGAACCGCGCGTTGTCCACGCGCGTCTGCTCCGTCAGCGTCTTGATCCGGGTGCGCGAGGCCAGCGACGAACACGGCTCGTTGAAGCCGATGTGCCCGTCCGTGCCGATGCCGAGCAGCTGGAGGTCGACGCCACCGGCCTCGGCGAGGGCGCGGTCGTACGCGTCGCACGCCCCGACGATGTCCTCGGCGGAGCCGTCGGGACCCATGAAGGAGTCCTCGGACAGACCCAGCGGCTCGACGACCTCGCGCAGCACCACGGCGCGGTACGACTCCGGGTGGCCGGCCGGCAGGCCGACGTACTCGTCGAGCTGGCAGATCCGGGCCTTCGAGGCGTCGACCCGGCCGGCCTTGACCTTGGCGGCGAGGGCCTCGTAGACGGGCAGCGGGGTCGAGCCGGTCGCCACGCCGAGCAGGGCGTCGGGCTTGCGGCGGACCAGGGCGGCCATGGCCTCCGCGATGAGCTCGCCGCCTGCCTTGGCGTCCGGGACGATGACAACTTCCACGCGGGGCCTGCCGATCTGGAGAGATTGTGTGGTATAGACCAATCTAGCAGAGGCGGGGCGCCCGTGACGGGCCTTCGCCCACTCCATCGTGATCCTCCTCGCGCGGGCCTGCTACAGCAGCGCCAGCTGGAGACCGCCCGTCGCGTCGAGGTGCTGGCCCGTGACCCAGCGCGAGTCGGGCGAGGCCAGGAACGCCACCACGTCCGCGACCTCCTGGGACGTGCCCACCCGGTGGAAGACGGAGCGGGCGGCCACGTGGGCCCGGGCCGCCGGGTCCGCGAGCAGGGCCGCGTTCAGGTCGGTCTCGGTGATGCCGGGGCCCACCGAGTTCACGGTGATCCCGCGCGGCGCGAGCGCGGCGGCCAGTGACCGGGTCAGGGCGTTGACCGCGCCCTTCGCCGTGATCGTGGCGAGGATCGCGGGCAGGGCGATGTCCGGGGTGCCGGTCACGTTCACGATCCGGCCCCCGTCGCGCAGCCGCGCCAGCCCGTGCTTGATCACGAAGAACGGCGCCTTGGCGTTGAGCGCGTGCGTCCGGTCGTACATCTCCTCGTCGGTCCCCTCGATCCCCGCGAAGATCGCGCCCCCCGCGTTGTTCACCAGGACGTCGACCTCCTCGGTGGCCAGCGGATGGGCGGCGTACGCCGCCCACAGCGCCTCCGCGTCCCCCGGAACCCCGAGCTCCGCCCCGACGGCGAAGGCCCGGCCCCCGGCCGCCTCCACGGCCGCCACGACCTCCTCGGCCGCCGCCTCGTTGGATCCGTAGTGCACGGCGACCAGCGCCCCGTCCCGCGCCAGCCGCAGTGCGACGGCCCGGCCGATACCCCGGCTGCCGCCCGTGACCAGTGCCGTCTTCCCCTTGAGCACGCCCATGACGCGCCCCCTCCAGTATTCGATAGCGGTCGCTACAGAAAAGACCGTATCCCAGATTCCGTAGTGCGCGCTATAGAATGTGCGCATGGTGACCGGACAGCGCGGCAGGCCCCGCTCCTTCGACCGCGACGCGGCCCTCGACAAAGCCATGCTGGCCTTCTGGGACCGCGGCTACGAGGCGACCTCGATCTCCGACCTGACCGCCTCGCTCGGCATCAGCGCGCCCAGCCTGTACGCGGCCTTCGGGGACAAGCGCAAGCTCTTCGACGAGGTCGTGGTGGTCTACGGCGGCCGGTACGGGGACTTCGCCAGCGTGGCGCTCGCCGAGGAGCCCACCGCCCGCGCGGCCATCGACCGGATCCTGCGCGAGGCCGCCGAGGTGTACACCGACCCGGCCCACCCGCCGGGCTGCATGGTCATCAGCGCGGCCGTCAACACGACCTCGGAGGAGGTCGCGCAGGCCCTGCGCGCGCGGCGCGAGGCCAACCTGGCGATGTTCGAGAGCCGGATCCGTGCCGACATGGCCACCGGCGCACTGTCCGCCGGCACGGACGCGCGGGCGCTGGCCCGCTATGCGGGGGCCGTGCTTCAGGGGATGTCCCAGCAGTCGCGCGACGGCGCGGGCCGGGAGGAGCTGGAGGCGGTGGCCGCGGTGGCGATGCGGGCCTGGCCGGCGACGTAGGCCGGGCTGCGGAGACCGGGCTGTGTGGGCCGGGCTGTGTGGGCCGGGCTGCTTTCCTCTGGGCCACGGTGCCTGACGGGACCCTCAGCCCGCCCGGCACCGTAGCCCGGAGTACTTACGGCCAACGGGTGTGCGGTTCCCGGCGGCCGGTGGGAGGGGCCTGCGCGGTCAGGGCAGAGCGCGCGGCTTACCTCGATCCGTCCTCCTGTGCGGGGAGGGCGGAAGCTTGTGGCAATTGTGGACTAGACCAATCTGTCCTGTCCATCCAATGACAGGGCCATTGGTCCCGTCACTTCCTCCAACAGTACGCGGAGTCCGGGGCTCCTGGATACTCCTGAGTAGTCGAGGTGCGGAAAGTCATCCGACGTACCCGGGGTACGCTCGCCACGTGCCCTCCATGAACGACCTCGTACGCCAGCACACCGCTCTCAGTGAAACCGAACTGGAGTGGCTCCACCTGCTGGTCTCGGAGTGGCAACTGCTCTCCGACCTCTCCTTCGCCGACCTCGTCCTGTGGGTTCCCACCCTCGACGGCAGCCGGTACGTGTCCGTCGCGCAGATGCGCCCGAACACCGGCCCCACCTCGTACCAGGACGACATGGTCGGCCACCTGGTCCCGCGCGGCCGGCGCCCGCTGCTCGACGCCGCGCTCGACGAGGGCCGCATCGTGCGCGAGGGCGACCCGGAGTGGCGCGAGGAGGTGCCGGTCCGCGTCGAGTCGATCCCCGTCCGCCGCGAGGGGCGGGTGCTGGGCGTGATCGCCCGCAACACCAACCTGCTCACTGTGCGTACACCGAGCCGGCTGGAGCTGACCTACCTCCAGTCCGCCTCCGACCTGGCCCAGATGATCGCGGCGGGGTCCTTCCCCTTCCCCGGCCAACAGGTCGACATGGACGCCTCCCCGCGCGTCG
This sequence comes from Streptomyces sp. NPDC060031, assembly GCF_042736805.1. NCBI lineage: Bacteria > Bacillati > Actinomycetota > Actinomycetes > Kitasatosporales > Streptomycetaceae > Streptomyces > Streptomyces sp. NPDC060031. Next base: position 17,241 of record NZ_JBHWVM010000060.1, on the reverse strand, counting down.
GGGACGGCCTGATACGGCTCGACGCCGACGGCGTGGTGACGTACGCGTCCCCGAACGCGCTCTCCGCGTACCACCGGCTCGGCCTCGCCTCCGACCTGGTCGGCCAGCACCTGGGCGACACCACCGCCGAACTCGCGCCCTCCCGGGGCCCGGTGGACGAGGCGCTCGTCAAACTCGCCAGCGGCTGGGCCCCGCGGGAGACCGAGGTCGAGGGCAACGGCGGGGTCATCCAGCTGCGCGCCATCCCGCTCAAGCCGAAGGGCACCCGGATCGGCTCCCTCGTCCTGTGCCGCGACGTCACGGAACTGCGCCGTCGCGAACGTGAATTGATCACCAAGGACGCGACCATCCGGGAGATCCACCACCGGGTGAAGAACAATCTGCAGACCGTGGCCGCACTGCTGCGGCTCCAGGCCCGCCGGATGGATTCGGAGAACGGCCGCGAGGCCCTCAACGAGGCGGTCCGACGGGTCGGTTCGATCGCGATCGTGCACGAGACGCTGTCTCAGAACCTGGATGAGCGGGTCGAGTTCGACGAGATCGCCGACCGCGTCATCGCGATGGTCTCGGAGATCTCCCCGGGCAAGGTGGACTGCCGCCGCACCGGCCGCTTCGGGATCCTGGACGCGGAGGTCGCCACTCCACTGTCGATGGTGCTGACCGAGATCCTCCAGAACGCCCTGGAGCACGCCTTCACCCAAGGGGAGGGCGGCACCGTGGAGGTGTCCGCGGCCCGCTCCGGCGCCGGCCGCGACGACGCCCGGCTGTTGATCACCGTGCTCGACGACGGCTGCGGTCTGCCCGAGGGCTTCGACCCCCAGCGGGCCGGCAATCTCGGGCTGCAGATCGTACGGACCCTCGTGGAGGGCGAGCTCGGCGGCACCTTCGACATGGTCCGGGTCGAGCCGCGCGGCACCAAGGTCGTCCTCGACATACCGGCCAGCCCGCAGAAGTGAGCAGCGGGCCGCTCACCGAGCGTGACGGAAGGCGGTCCGGACAGGCCGGACAGCACTGAGCCCCGGACCGGGCCCCTCCCAGCGGTAGCTGGGGGAGGTTGTCGGTCCGGGGCTCAAGAGCACGTTGCTGAGCGCTGATGCGGGGTACTACGCGCTGCGGCTCGAGGCTCGAAAGTCGATGTCAGGCGGTGGCGTTGCGCGCCCGATTGCGAGCGGCACGGCGCTTCATCGCGCGGCGCTCGTCCTCGCTGAGACCGCCCCAGACGCCGGAGTCCTGACCGGACTCGAGCGCCCACTGCAGGCACTGCTCCATAACGGGGCAGCGGCGGCAGACGGCCTTGGCTTCCTCGATCTGCAGCAGCGCAGGACCGGTGTTGCCGATGGGGAAGAAGAGTTCCGGGTCTTCCTCGCGGCAAACGGCGTTGTGACGCCAGTCCATGGCTGCTCCATCTCCTTGTATTGCGGGCAGGTTGCTTGTGAATGTGAACGCTTTCACGAATCCCTTCGTGAGGGAAGGGTGAGCGCCCAGTTTCCCGGGTGCGTCGTAGATTCGTGGAGGGGTTCTGGCGGTCTGTGTGGGTGCCGGGTTCTGCGGGCTGTCCCGATCGCCATGTAGAGATTCGCAAACCTCGGACGGGGATACAACCCCTTCCGGAAAGTTTTTTTTGATTCGTCGGTGTCTACTAGGTCACAGCCCTACATCGTGAGGGTGGACCGGCGTGTAAACGTTCGAGTGAAAGGACTTTGGGCCCTTCCACTCACACAATCACACGCAGTGCCCGGCGTACGCCTGTGAACCGAACGCTGGTGCGCAGGCCGAGGTGGTCTCCGTCCATCTGGAACGGAAGCGGCACCTTCGAATGCAAGGTGAAGTCGGTCAAATCGTGCAGAGACACCGCGTGCTTGCCGTGCGGACCACGCTCAGGAGTCGAGGTCAGGAGCTGTGTCGCGTACCGCGCGACCGCCGGAGTTGACAAACGATTGAGTGCCAATACGTCAAGCGCGGTATCGAACGACGCCTCCGGGGAGGCGTAAAGCGGGCGGTTGCCCAGATACGTCCAGGGCGAGGTGTTGCACACTATCGAGAGCACCAGATCCGTCACCGGATCCGCGCCGGGCCGCTCCAGCGTGACCGTGCCGTGCCTGCGGTTGGGCTCTTCCAGGAACTGGCGCAGCAGCTGTCGTACGTACAGGGCATGCGTCGAACGCTTGCCGCGCTCCCGCTGCTGCTCGACCCGCCCCACCACACCCGCGTCGAAGCCGAAGCCCGCGCAGAAGGTGAACCAGCGGGCCGGAACCGACTCGTCCTCCGTGCCCGGGCTGCCGGCGGCGAGACCCAGTCCCACCGTCCGCTCGCGCCGCTCGCGCAGGGCGTCCAGCAGGGCGCCGGTCGCCTCGACCGCGTCGTTGGGCAGGCCGAGCGCGCGGGCGAAGACATTGGTGGAGCCGCCGGGGACCACGGCCAGGCCCGGCAGCCGCTCCGGATCGGGCCCGTTGTGCAGCAGTCCGTTGACCACCTCGTTGACGGTGCCGTCGCCGCCGAGCGCCACCACGAGGTCGATACCGGTCTCGGCGGCCTTGCGCCCCAGGTCCCGGGCGTGTCCCCGGTACTCGGTGGTCACCGCCTCCAGCTTCATCTCGCTGGCCAAGGCGTGGGTGAGGACGTCGCGCGTGCGCGCACTGGTGGTCGTCGCTGCTGGATTGGCCACGAGAAGTGCACGCATGAGCGCCAGCCTACCCACCCCTCCATACGCCGCCCATACTGCCCGTCCCCTCCGGGGCCGAGCGGGCGCGGCTACCCTGCTGGGGTGAGTACGAAGCCCACCCCCAGCCCTGCCACCGCCGCCGCCGACCTGCCGGCAGCCCCGCTGCCCCGCCGGCTGACCGCGGCCGCCGTGCTCACCGCGCTGGAGGGACTGGCCCTGGCCGGCCTCGGCGTCTACATGCTGTTCGTGGGCGTCTTCGGCGACGCCGACTCCCCGCGGCAGGCCGAGACCGGCGGGGTGACCCTGCTCGTGCTCGCCGCGCTGCCGCTGATCGCGGCCCGCGGGCTGCGGCTGGGCCGCCGCTGGAGCCGCGGCCCGGCGCTGATCACGCAGCTGATGGCGCTGCCGGTGGCGTGGACGCTGTGGACCGGGGGCGGCGGCGCGATGACCGCCGCCGCGGTCGCCCTGGCCCTGGCCGCGGTGGCCGTCGTGGGGCTCCTGGTGAATCCGACGGCGACCGAGGCACTCGGGATCGGGCCCGCGGAACGATCCCGCTAGCCCGTACGTACTACTACTGCGCGGCCCGCTCCTCTGCCTACTCCTCGACGAGGAGCTTCTCGCGGAGCTGGGCCAGGGTGCGGGCCAGCAGCCGGGAGACGTGCATCTGGGAGATGCCGACCTCCTGGGCGATCTGCGACTGCGTCATGTTGCCGAAGAAGCGAAGCAGCAAAATCCGCTTCTCCCTCGGCGGCAGTCCCTCCAGCAGCGGCTTGAGGGACTCGCGGTACTCGACGCCCTCCAGGGCCTCGTCCTCCGAACCCAGGGTGTCCGCGACCGCCGGTGACTCGTCATCGGTGTCGGGGACGTCCAGCGAGAGCGTGCTGTAGGCATTGGCCGATTCCAGCCCCTCCAGCACCTCCTCCTCGGAGATCCCCAGCCGCTCGGCCAGTTCGTGCACCGTGGGGGAGCGGCCGTGCTGCTGGGACAGTTCGGCCGTCGCCGTGGTCAGGGAGAGCCGCAGCTCCTGAAGGCGCCGCGGGACCCGGACCGCCCAGCCCTTGTCGCGGAAGTGGCGCTTGATCTCGCCGACCACCGTGGGCGTGGCGTACGTGGAGAACTCGACGCCGCGGTCCGGGTCGAAGCGGTCCACGGACTTGATCAGACCGATCGTGGCGACCTGGGTCAGGTCGTCCAGCGGCTCACCGCGGTTGCGGAACCGCCGCGCCAGGTGCTCGACCAGCGGCAGGTGCATCCGTACGAGCCGGTTGCGCAGCTCGGCCTTCTCCACCGACCCGTCGGGCAGCGCCCGCAGCTCGATGAACAGGGCCCGCGCGCCGCTGCGGTCGCGCGGATCCGGCAGGGCCGGAGCCGGCTGGAAGACAGGCGCCTCCAAGGCCGCCGGTGTGCCCGGTGCCTCCGGGGCCGTGGCAGCGGCCACCGGTGGCCTCACCGGCTGTGGTGGCTGTGGTTCTTCGTGCTGGTTCTCGCTCACAGGGCCCGCCCGTCGCTCCGCCGAGTCCAAAAAGCCGTCTTCCGCATCCGCGTCAGCCGGGTGCGGTCGGGCGTGCAGCTGTTCCGGGATGCCGCCGTCGACCTCGTGCCGTACCCGGGGCCGATCCCCGCCCCGCACCGGGATCTCCCCGCCGCTCACGCCGGGCCTGGTCCCGCGCCGCGTTGTTTGTAGAGGCTGATGCTCACCGTCCGGTCCTCCTCGACCGTGGACTCGACCTTGCCGGCCAGGGCCGACAGGACGGTCCAGGCGAACGTGTCGCGCTCCGGTGCACGACCGTCCGTGGTCGGCGCCGAGACGGTCACCTCCAGCGAATCGTCGACCAATCGGAAGACGCAGCTGAGGACGGAGCCGGGCACGGCCTGCTGGAGCAGGATCGCGCAGGCCTCGTCCACCGCGATGCGGAGGTCCTCGATCTCGTCGAGGGTGAAGTCCAAACGTGCCGCGAGGCCGGCCGTGGCCGTCCGCAGCACCGACAGGTAGGCACCCGCAGCGGGCAGCCGGACTTCCACGAAGTCCTGGGTCCCGGGCTCGCCTGCGATCTGGGACACCCTCACCTCCAAGGTGGTACGAGCTCTGTTCGCCGGTGACGCTATCGCGATCCGGGTGATCGTGTCGCGGCACCCCTCGTGGCACCCGCTTGGAGCGCCCGGGCCGACCGTACCTCTCTATCCGGTGACTGATGGTAAGCCCACGGGTACACACAGTGGCTAGGGGTCTGCGAGCCCAAATCGGGGGAACCGGCGGAGGGTTGACCTACCCCTCCTCAGACGATCGAACCGTCGACAAAACACCATCGCCAGGTCTCGCCCGGTTCGTGGCTCCGCATGACCGGATGGCCGGTCTCGCGGTGGTGCGCCGTGGCGTGACGGTACGGGGAGGAATCGCAGCAGGCAACGTAGCCGCACCCCAGACACATCCGCAGTTGCACGGGATGGCTGCCGAGCTCAAGACATTCGGGACAGGTCTGGGCAAGGGGGATGGGCTCGGGGCGCGGCAGTTCGGGAACATGGGTGCACTCGCTCATGATGACCAGCGTACTGAGGCGCGGGCGCGCCAAGCCGGATTCGACCGAGCGAGGATGATCTTCGATGGAGGTATTGCCCCTGGTGGCGCTGGTCGCGGGTTGCGCCGTCGTCGCGGGACTGGCCCGCTGGACGCCGGTGCCCGCGCCGCTGCTCCTGGTGGCTGCCGGGCTCGGGGCGGCCTACGTCCCGGGCGTGCCCTCGTACGCCCTCGACCCGCACATCGTGCTGCCGCTGCTGCTCCCGCCGCTGCTGTACACGGCCGCGGTCGACAGCTCGTACCTGGACCTGCGGGCGAACATGCGGCCCGTCGCGCTGCTGTCGGTGGGTTACGTGCTCTTCGCGACGGTCGCGGTCGGGTACGTCGCCTACCTGGTGGTGCCGGGCCTCTCGCTGCCCGTGGCGCTGGTGCTGGGCGCGGTGATCGCGCCGCCGGACGCGGTGGCGGCGACGGCGATCGCCCGGAAGCTGGGGCTGCCGAACCGGATCACGACCATCCTGCAGGGTGAGTCGCTGGTCAACGACGCCACCGCGATCACCGCGTACAAGGTGGCGCTGGCCGCGGTGGTCGGGGTGGGCGCCGGCTGGGCGCACGGGATCGCGGAGTTCCTGCTGGCGTCGGTGGGCGGGGTCGGTGTGGGCCTGCTGCTGATGGTTCCGATCCACCACCTGCGCAAGCGGCTGCGGGAGCCGCTGCTGCAGAACACGCTGTCGCTGCTGATCCCGTTCGTGGCGTACGCGGCCGCCGAGCGGGTGCACGCCTCGGGAGTGCTGGCGGTGGTGGTGGTCGCGCTGTACCTCGGACACCGCAACTGGCAGGTGGACTTCGCGACCCGGCTCCAGGAGGAGGCGGTGTGGAAGATGGTCGCCTTCCTGCTGGAGTCGGTGGTCTTCGCGCTGATCGGGCTCCAATTGCCGGTGGTGCTGAAGGGGCTGGGCGAGTACGAGGGGCTGCACGCGGCCTGGTACGCGCTCGCGGTGTTCCTGGTGGTGGTCGCGGCCCGGTTCGCGTGGGTGTTCCCGGCGACCTTCCTGCCGCGGGTGCTGTCGGAGCGGATCCGGGAGCGGGAGCCGGACACGAACTGGAAGGCTCCGGTGATCGTGGGATGGGCCGGGATGCGGGGGGTGGTGTCGCTGGCGATCGCCTTCTCCGTGCCGATGGGCGTGCCGCACCGCAACCTGATCCTGTTCCTGACCTTCACGACCGTGATCGGCACGCTGGTGGTGCAGGGGCTGACGCTGCCGCCGCTGATCCGCCGGCTGCGGCTGCCGCCGAAGGACCTGCACGCCGAGACCCTGGCGGAGGCGCAGGCGCAGAGCGAGGCCTCGCGGGCCGCGGAGGAGCGGCTGGACGAGCTGCTCTCGGAGCCGGCCAACGCCCTGCCGCCGCCGCTGGCGGACCGGCTGCGGACGGTGCTGGAGCGGCGGCGCAACGCGGTGTGGGAGCGGCTGGGCGGGGTCAACGCGGAGACGGGCGAGTCGGCGGACGACGTCTACCGCCGGCTGTCGCGGGAGATGATCGGCGCGGAGCGGGAGGTGTTCGTCTCCCTGCGCGACCGCCGCCGCATCGACGACGAGATGCTACGGGCCCTCCTGCGCCGCCTGGACCTGGAGGAAGCGGCGGCGTACCGAGAGGAGTCGACGTGACGCCCTCGGCGATGCTCCTGCGATGCAGCCCCGCCGGCGTGAGGGGCTCCGCCCGCACAGCGCTCGGGGGGAGGGCCCGGGCGGCGGCAACCCGCCCCGGCGCTAGGGCCGGCCGGTGATGACCGCCGTCAGGGTGGTGCCGCGGGCGAACGTCCCGGACTCCGCGAGAGCGGTCAGGGCCCAGAGGAGCTTCGCCACGTAGATCCGCTCGACCGGCAGCCCGTGCCGGGACTCGAAGTCGGCGGCGAAGTCGTCCAGCTCGGCCGGGACCCGGGCGTAGCCCCCGTGGGCGAAGCCCTCGGCCAGGGTCCAGTCGCCCGCCCGCCCCCCGAAGGCCGCCGCCTGGAGGGAACGTATCTCCGCCCCGAGGAAGCCGCCCGCCAGCACCGGCACGCCCAGCGCCCGCTGCCCGGGGGCGAGCCCGGCCGCCAGGCCCGCCAGCGTGCCGCCCGTGCCGCAGGCCACCGCCACCACGTCGCCCATGCCCCGCAGCTCGCGCCCCAGCTCCCGGCAGCCGCGCAGCGCGAGCGCGTTGCTGCCGCCCTCGGGGATCACGTACGCCTCCGCCGCCGCGGCCTCGTCCAGCAGCCGGGCCAGCACCTCCGGCTCCGCCTTGCGGCGGTAGTCCTGCCGGGAGACGAAGTGCAGCCGCATCCCGTCCGCCGCGCACCGGGCGAGGGAATCGTTGAGCGGACGCCCCGCCAGCTCCTCGCCCCGCACCACCCCGACCGTCGGCAGGCCGAGCAGCCGGCCCGCCGCGGCCGTGGCGCGCAGGTGGTTGGAGTACGCCCCGCCGAAGGTCAGCAGCGCCGGGCGACCGCCGTCGACGGCCGCCCGCAGGTTCGGGGCGAGCTTGCGCCACTTGTTGCCCGGCAGCTGCGGGTGGACGAGGTCGTCCCGCTTGAGCAACAGCCGTACGCCGTGCACGGCGAAGCGTTCGTCCACCACCTCGACCAGCGGGGACGCGGGGCGGGGGCGCAGCGCGTCGTTCATGCGGCCATTGTCCCGCCCGCGCGGCTACTTCAGGCGGTCGTGCACGCGGGCGCGGAAGGAGTCCATCGTGAAGCCCTTCGGGTCGATCTTGCCCGGCTGCCATTCGAGGTGGCCGATCACCGAGCGCGAGGTCCAGCCGTGGACCCGGCAGACCGCGGCCGCCGCCCGGGCCATCGCGTCGAGCTGGACCGACGGCCAGGGGTCGTCGCCATCGCCGAGGTTCTCGCACTCGAAGCCGTAGAAGTGCCGGTTGCCGTCGGTGTTCGCGTGCTGGTCCGGCGGCAGGCGCTTCTCGGCGACCACGGCCGCGAGGACGTCGGAGTCGCCCGCCCCCGCGTGGTTGGCGCGGCCGTAGCCGACCAGGTGGACGCGGCCGTCCTTGGTGATCACGCCGTGGCAGAGCGGACCGGGGAGCGCCTCGTCGCCGTCGCGGCAGAGTGCGACGGTGAACGCGGTGCCGTGGGTGACGGTGTGGTGGATCATCACTCCGTTGACCGGGCCCCACGGGCCCTTGTGGTTGCGGTTGTGGGTGCGCCAGGCGCCCACCTCGACGACGGTCAGACCCTCGTCCCGCAGGGCCTGGATGAACCGGTCCGCGGACATGGGTGCGGCCATGGCCGCCTCCTTCGTTGCGGTGCGCGACGAACACCGTGTGTGTTCGTGTCGTTACGTTCCGGTTTAGTGGAGGCGGACCTTCCGAGGCTAGGGCGTTCGTACGGCGAGCGAGCCGATCCGGACAGGCGCGGCTACGCCGAGGCGAGCCACAGGTCCGGGCCGAACACCTCGTAGTGGATGTCCGAGGCCGGCACCCCCTTGGCGATCAGCTGCTCGCGCACGGACCGCATGAAGGGGAGCGGCCCGCAGAGGTACGCCCTGGTGCGCGGGGCGATCGGGACGGCGGCGAGGTCGATGCGGCCCTCGCCGTCGCCCGGCCCGGCCGACTCCTCGTACCAGAACCGCGCCGAGGCGTCGGCGAGCTTGTGGGTCAGGGCGAGGTGGTCGGCGCGCAGCGCGTGGTCGCCCGGGGAGCGGTCGGCGTGCAGGACGGTCACCGGCGCGGCGTGCCCCGTCTCCGCCAGGTGCTCCAGCATCGAGAGCATCGGGGTGCAGCCGATGCCGGCCGAGGCGAGCAGGACCGGCGCGGCGGAGTCCTGGAGCACGAGGTCGCCGTACGGGGCCGAGACCCGCAGGGTGTCCCCGGCGCGGACCTCGGCGTGCAGGTGGTTGGAGACCTCCCCGTCGGGGCCCGCGGCGGCCGGGCCGTGGACCCGCTTGACGGTGATCGAACGGACCGGCGCGCCGGGCGCCGAGGAGAGGCTGTACTGGCGGATCTGACGTGCGCCGTCCGGGAGTTCGACCTGTACGGAGACGTACTGGCCCGGCCTGAAGCCCGGCGCGGGGGCGCCGTCGGCCGGGACGAGGTGGAAGGTGGTGCAGTCCGCGGTCTCCTCGGCGCGGGCGGCGACCGTCCAGGTCCGCCAGACGTCGCCGGCGAGGACCTGCTGCTCGGCGTAGAGGCGCTCCTCGATGGTGGCGAGGGCGTTCGCCATCAGCCAGTAGACCTCGTCCCAGGCCTCGGCGACCTCGGGGGTGACGGCCTCGCCGAGTATCTCGGCGATCGCCTCGAAGAGGTGCTCGTGGACGACCGGGTACTGCTCCCGGGTGACGCCGAGGGAGGCGTGCTTGTGGGCGATGCGGTTCAGCATCACGTCGGGGCGGGTGCCCGGGTGGGCCACGAGGTGGGTCGCGAAGGCGGCTATGGAGCCGGCGAGGGCCTGCTTCTGGAGGCCGGCGTTCTGGTTGCCGCGGTTGAAGAGGTCGCGGATCAGCTCCGGGTGGGCCGTGAACAGCTTGCTGTAGAAGAGCTCCGTGATGTCGCCGATCGCGGCCCCGACGGCGGGCAGGGTGGCTCGGACGGTCTCGGTCGACTTCTCGGACAGCATCAAGGACTCCTCGCGTGATGGGCATCCCTAATTGGGATATGAGATGCATGTTTTAAGGGTGAAAAAACGGCCGCCCGGGACCCGTTGCTGTGCGGACTTCTGTTCGAGTGGCCGCCGGGGATCAGCCTGGGTGGGCCGGCAGCCGGTGCGTATCAGCCATCCGGCCCCCCGGTTCAAGGCCTTCCGGCCCCCTGCGCACAGCCGGCGCCCCGCCCGAAATGCCCAGCAGCAGGGGCCCGGTCGGCGCCGCGACCAGGTCGTTCACCGTCAGCGGGTCCAGCGAGGCGAAGAAGGCCTCCTGTGCCCGGCGCAGCGCGCCGCGCAGCACGCAGGCGCCGCGCAGCGGACACGGGGTGGTGCCGTCGCAGTCCACGACGTCGCCCGCCCCCTCCAGCTCCCGGATCACCCCGCCCACCGAGGCGGCGCGCCCCGTGGCGGTCAGGGCGAGCCCGCCGCCGCGCCCGCGGCGCGCCTCGACCATGCCGAGGTGCTGCAGCCTGGCGACCACTTTGGCCGTATGGGTGTACGGCACCTCCATGGTCGCCGCCACCTCCCGGGTGGTGGGGAGGTCCGTCTCCGCGACGGCCAGGCGCATCAGGACGCGCAGTGCCAGGTCGGTGAATCGGGTCAGCCGCATGAGCCCACCGTAGAAAAGTGGCATGCATGATGCAAATTAAGCGCGGCCCCGGTTCGCTCTGCGTGGCCGAAACCCGTGGGGTTCGAGTGCCCTCCCGGGGGAGGAGTTGAACTTCAGAGCGTGCCCACCCACGGACGGAGTAGTCCCACCCTTTTGTGTAATGGTCGCACCACGTTGCGTACTGGAAGGGTTGCATCCCGCAGATCCATGGAGTGATCGAAGGGGAAAGACATGTCGGTCCAGGCAGGTTCCGAATCCGAGACCCAGGCACCGCAGCGCAGTCTGGGGACGTCGGCCGCGCGGAACTTGGCAACCACGACCAAGTCCGCGCCGCAGATGCAGGAGATCACCTCGCGGTGGCTCCTCAAGATGCTCCCGTGGGTCTCGGTCCAGGGCGGCACGTACCGCGTCAACCGCCGCCTGAGCTACTCGGTCGGCAACGGCGTCGTCGAGTTCATCAAGACCGGCACCCAGGTCCAGGTCATCCCCGCCGAACTCGGCGAGCTCCCGCTCCTGCGCGACTACGAGGACGAGGAGGTCCTCACCGAACTCGCCCAGCGGTGCCGCCAGGTCGACTTCGAGGCCGGCCAGGAGCTCACCTCCTTCGGCAGCCCCTCGGGCGAGGTCTTCCTCCTCGCCCACGGCCGCATCGACCAGGTCGGCCCCGGCCCCTACGGGGACGAGGCCGTCCTGCAGACCGTCGCTGACGGCGCCTTCTTCGGCGAGGACTCCCTCGTGGACGAGGAGGCGGTCTGGGAGTACACCGCCCGCGCCGCCACCTCCGGCACCGCCCTCGTCCTCTCCCGGCAGGACTTCCAGCTCCTCGCCGACCGGGTCGACTCGCTGCGGGCCCACCTGGACCACGTACGCACCCTGCCCGCCCAGCGCACCAACAAGTACGGCGAGGCCGCGATCGACCTCTCCGCCGGCCACCAGGGCGAGGCCGTCCTGCCCGGCACCTTCGTGGACTACGAGGCCCGGCCGCGCGAGTACGAACTCTCCATTGCACAAACGGTCCTGCGCGTGCACACCCGCGTCGCGGACCTCTACAACCAGCCGATGAACCAGACCGAGCAACAGCTGCGGCTGACGGTCGAGGCGCTGCGCGAGCGCCAGGAGCACGAGATGCTCAACAACCGCGACTTCGGCCTGCTCCACAACGCCGACTACGACCAGCGCATCCAGCCCCACGACGGCGCGCCCAGCCCCGACGACATGGACCAGCTGCTCAGCATGCGGCGCGGCTCCAAGTTCTTCCTGGCGCACCCCAAGGCCATCGCCGCCTTCGGCCGCGAGTGCAACAGGCGCGGCCTCTACCCGGAGTCCGTGGACATCGGCGGCAACCGGGTCCCGGCCTGGCGCGGGGTGCCGATCTTCCCGAGCAACAAGATCCCGATCAGCGATGCCCGCACCACCTCGATCCTGTGCATGCGCACCGGCGAGGACGAGCAGGGCGTCATCGGCCTGCACCAGTCCGGCATCCCGGACGAGATCGAGCCGAGCCTGTCGGTCCGCTTCATGGGCATCAGCGAGCAGGCGATCATCTCGTACCTGGTCACCGCCTACTTCTCCGCCGCCGTGCTGGTGCCGGACGCGCTGGGCGTCCTGGAGAACGTCGAGATCGGTCGCTGGCGCTGAGCGCGGTGAACGCCGCCTTGGCGACCGGCGAGGGCCAGGAGGCCGCTGCCCTGCTGGAGCGGACAAGAGAAACGGTCAACCCGGAACTGCGCCGGACCGTCGAGAGCCTGCCCGGCTCGATGCGGCGCGTGGCGATGTACCACTTCGGCTGGGAGCACGCGGACGGCACGCCGGCCGCGGGCAGTGGGGGCAAGGCCATCCGGCCCGCCCTGGTGCTCGCCTCGGCCCGGGCCCTGCGGGGTCCGGCGGCCCGGGCTGAGGACGCCGTACGGGCGGCGGTGGCCGTGGAACTGGCGCACAACTTCACGCTGCTGCACGACGACGTCATCGACAAGGACGTCCGGCGCCGGGGCCGGGACACGGCCTGGACCGTGTTCGGGACACCGGACGCGATCATCACCGGCGACGCCATGATGTCGCTCGCGCTGAAGCTGCTCGCCGAGGACCCGCACCCGGCTTCGGCCGCGGCCTCGGCCCGGCTCGCCGCCTGCGTCATCGAGCTGTGCGCGGGCCAGCAGGCGGACTGCGCCTTCGAGCAGCGCAGCCACGTCTCGCTCGACGAGTGCCTGGCCATGGCCACGGCCAAGACCGGGGCCCTGCTCGGCTGCGCGTGCGCGCTCGGTGCGCTGTACGCGGGAGCGGGGCCGGACGAGGTCGACGCCATGGACGCCTTCGGGCGGGAGGCCGGGCTGGCCTTCCAGCTCATCGACGACCTGATCGGGATCTGGGGGGACCCGGGCCACACCGGCAAGCCCGCCGGCGCCGATCTGCTCGCCCGCAAGAAGTCCCTCCCGGTCGTGGCCGCCCTCACCTCGGGCACCGCGGCCGGGGAGGAGCTGGCCGCCCTGTACGCGGGTCCCATGACGGCACAGGACGCGCTCAAGGCCGCCGACGCGGTGGACCGGGCCGGCGGGCGGGACTGGGCGCAGGCCCATGCCGCGGACCGGATGGGCCGGGCGGTGCAGCAGCTGTCGCGGGCCGTGCCGGACCTCGGGGCGGCGGGCGGGCTGCTGGCGCTGGCGGAGTTCGTCACGCGCCGTACGAAGTGAGTGCCCCGTAGGCGGGCCTCGGCCTGTTCCGGCACCTCAGGGTGCCGGAACGGGCCTTTCTGCGTTCCCGGGTCAACTCTAGGATCACTCAAGGTTGTTGACGCGTGAGTGAAGTGAAGGGTGTGACCCATGGCGCTGGAGATACGTCAGGCGGACCAGTCGGACCGGGACGCGGTGGCGCGGCTGCTCGACGAGGCCTTCCGCACCGACCCGGTGAGCAGCTGGGTCTTCCCGGACCCGGAGCACCGGGCGGCGGTGCACGGGAAGTTCCTCGGCGTCTTCGTGGACGTCGCCCTGGCCGAGGGGCGGATCGACTACGCGGCCGACGGCTCGGCGGCCGCGCTGTGGCTGCGGATCCCCGCGGGCGAGCCGGAGGAGGAGGACGGGATCCCGGCGAAGATGCGCGCGGTGGCCGACCCCGGCAACGAGCGGTGCGAGCTGGTCGGCCGGCTGACCGGCGCCGTGCACCCGACCGAGGAGGAGCACGAGTACCTGCTGATGATCGCGGTCGCGCCGGGCCGGCAGGGCGAGGGCCTGGGAGGGGAGCTGATCCGGCCGGTGCTGGAGCGCTGCGACCGCGAGGGGGTGCCGGCGTACCTGGAGGCGAGCAGCGAGCGCAGCGGCCGGCTGTACGAGCGGCTGGGCTTCGAGCACACGGGGACGCCGGTGCGGCTGCCGGACGGGCCCCTGATGTGGCCGATGTGGCGCAAGCCCCGGGGGTGATTGCGTAACCACTTCAACTGAAGTACTTTACTCGACGTGTCCCGGGGCGGTGGCACTGCCGAACGGAAGAGACTCGCTTGCGCAAGCTCACGTACTTCATCGCCACGACGATCGACGGCTTCATCGGAGCCCCGGACGGCGACGGCGATTTCTTCTACACCCACCTCGACCCCGAGTTCATCGATCACCTCAAGGCCGAGTACCCGGAGACCATCGCCGCCCCCGGGCGTGCGCAGCTCGGGATCGAGGACGCGCAGTCCCGCCGCTTCGACGCGGTGCTCATGGGCCGGGGGACCTACGAGCCGGGCCTCAAGCTGGGCATCACCAGCCCGTACGGCCACCTGCGCGAGCAGTACGTCGTCTCGCGCTCCCTCACCACCGCGCCCGACCCGCAGGTGGAGCTGATCAGCGGGGATCTGGTGGCCCGGGTCCGCGAGCTCAAGGCCCGGGACGGGCTGGGCATCTGGCTGTGCGGCGGCGCCGACCTCGCCGGCCGGCTGGTCGACGAGATCGACGAGTTCATCGTCAAGACCTACCCGGTCTTCGCCGGTACCGGCATGCCGATGTCGCGGGCCGGCTTCGGGGTCCGCGGGCTGGAGCTGACCGGAGTCGAGGCCCTCGGCGGCGGCCAGGTCATCACCTCGTACGCCGTCAAGCGCTGACCCGGCCCGCCCGCCCCGCCGGATGCGCGGAACCGGCCTACCGTGGAGGTATGTCCGGTAACGAGCAGCACACGACGGAACACGCGAAGGTCGCCCCGCGGGCCGGGCACGAACAGCGGACGTGCCCGGCCTGTGGGGGCCCCGTCGCCACACTGGTCAGACGGCGCAAGTCCCTGGGGATCTTCGTGCCGGCGTGGAGCCCGGGCCCCTGTCGGAACCCGGACTGCACGGCGTACGCCCCTCCGGGCTCCTAGCCCTTCGTGTCCAGCCCGGAGGCGACGAGGCCGTTCGCCCAGAGCTGGTTCACGCGCGAGCGCTCGGCGGAGTTCGGGTTGGGGTTGGTGCACGAGGTGCCCGGCCCGCCGCCCGACATGAGCTCGCTGCACGGCCCGGAGTAGTGGTCCGGCAGACCCAGCACGTGGCCGGTCTCGTGCGCCGTCACCCGGGTCGAGTTGTACTGCTGGTTCTGCTGGTAGTCGAGGAAGATGTAGCCGCGGCCGTGCCCGTCCGTGCTCGCGTACGAACCGCGCGAGTCGTTGCCCTCGCGGTACGAGAAGTTCCCGCCCGAGGACACCTCCTGCAGCTTGACGTTGGACACCGAGCTGTTCCAGATCTGCGTGGAACGGGCTATCACGCTGCGGAAGCTGGGCGCGTTGCGGGTGTTGTACGTGACGGTCACGGCGAGGACGCCCGGGTTCGCGGCGCGCTGCTCGGCGACCGAGCGCGAAACGGCCTCGAAGAAGGCCTTGTTGGCGGCCTGGTTCTCCTGCGAGGTCTCGTACGCGGCGTAGCTCGCGGCATTGCCGACGGGTGCCGGCGCGGCGACGGCGGCGGGGACGGTGCCGGCGAAGGCGGCGGCGATGCCGAGGCCGACGGTGGTGGCCAGTAAGGCCTTTCGGGAGTGGCGCATGTGGGGGAGCTCCTACTCGTCCGGTGCGGTGGGGGGTGGTTGTTCGAACCGGAGTCTGCGGGAGCACATGCGCCCGGCGGATGATGTCAGCCACCGATAACACCGGGCTATCGGGAGTTTTCGGCAGGGCAACCACCGTGAGAATGGCGGGAATCGGAGGGATGCCAGTGGCTGGTGCGGCCAGGCGGGCCCGGCCTACTCTCTGGGCATGGAGCTTGAGGTCAGGCACCTGCGCGCCCTGTGCGCCATCGCCGACGCCGGGAGTCTGCACAAGGCCGCCCGGCAGCTCGGCGTGAGCCAGCCCTCGCTGACCACCCAGCTGCGCCGGATCGAACGGGCCCTGGACGGCGAGCTGTTCCTGCGCGAGCGGACCGGCTGCCGGCCCACCCCCTTCGGCCGCACCGTGCTGGGCCGGGCCCGCCCGCTGCTGGCCGAGATGGCCGCCCTCGTCGCGGAGGCCCGGGCGCTGGCGCGCGGGCCGCGGCTGCGGATCGGCTCCACGGCCAGCCGCGCCCTGCCGGGGTGGCTGGGGCGGCTGCACCGGCGGCTGCCCGACACCGAGACCTCGCTGGTGGTGGACGTCTCGGCCAACGCCCTGCTGCGGATGGTGGCCTCGGGGCAGCTCGACGTGGCGTTCGTCCACGAGGTGGAGGGCAGCCCGCTGCGGGTGCCGGCCGGGCTGCAGCTGCGCGTACTGATGGACCGGGAGCCGCAGTTCGTCTCGATGGCCCGGGACCACCCGGCCGCGGCGCGGCCCGTGGTGGAACTTCGGGACCTCGCCACCGACCGGTGGGCCGTGGACCCGTCGGTGGACGGCGAGTGGGACGGCCTGCGCCGGGTCTTCGCCGGCGCCGGGCTCGACCCGCCCGTACTGCACGCCGACTACCACACCGCGACCTCACTGATCGTCTCCGGCGAGGCGGTCGCCCCCTGCCAGCCCACCTCCGGCCCGCGCGACGACATGGCGATCCGGCCGCTCTCGGGCGACCCCCTCGCGGTACGACTCCTGCTCGCGACCCGGCCGGGCGCGCACGCGGAGGTGTACGAGGACCTCCGCGCGGCCTACCGCGAAGCCGCCCTGCGGACCCCGCCGTACCGGGCATGGCTGCACCGGCACGCGCGGCGCTCGGGACCCCTGGGCGTCGTCGGTGGCCCCCAGGAGCGCTGCCCGGCCGAGGCCGCCGCAGGGCAGCGGAGTGCGGCCGAGGGTGGTGACGAGCTCGGCGGTGACTTGTACGGCCTCGGCGGAGTCGGTGCAGAGGGGGACGGCGAGCGGGGAGCCCTCGAAGGCGGGCTTCTCCACGGTCCGGATGTTCTCGTGGACGAGGCCGAACACCTTGACCAGGTGGGCGCCGGGAGCGGCCGCGGCCAGCCCCCGCGCGCCGCTGCCGGTCAGCACCGGGCCGCCGGGTCCCGTCGTCATGGGGCCGGTGCAGTCGAGCAGGACCCGCCCGGCGAGGTCGAGCGGACGGACCGCGTCGGCCGCCGCCCCGGCCGGTACGGCGACCAGTACGGCCTCGCCGTGGGCGGCGGCCCCGGCCTGTGTCCCGTGGCCGCCGGCCCCGATCCGCCGGGCGGTCCGGGCGGCCGCGGGCACGTCCCGGCCGCCGATGCAGACGTCGTGTCCGGCACGCACCCAGGCACCGCCGAGTGCGGCGGCCAGTGAGCCGGTGCCGAGCCACGGCCTGGTCGGGCGCCGCGCGTACGCCGAGGCCCCGCCGAGGGTGGACTACGCCCTGACTCCGCCGGGCACGGCGCTCCCCACCCCGATCCGCGCGATGGGCGCCCGGAGCCCGGTTGCGCACCTGCCGGGCGCACGAGAACGGCCCGACCGCAGGAAGC
>NZ_JBHWVM010000059.1:0-48480 GCF_042736805.1 Streptomyces sp. NPDC060031 | reverse complement strand
GCCCCGCTCATGGGGCCGGGGCGCCCACTCGGTTAGCCTGGGGGCAATATGAACCGTCTGACCACGCCCTTCGGCTCCTACGAGCTCACCCGCTTCCCCCAGGACCCGCGCGACCGGCTCCGCGCCTGGGACGCCGCCGACGAGTACCTGCTGCGCCATCTCGAATCCGGTACCGGCGACCGCGGCCCGGTGGACCTGGCCGGCGCCGGGCAGATCACCGTGATCGGGGACCGTTGGGGGGCGCTGACGACGGCGCTGTCCGCGTACCACCCGACGCAGATCACCGACTCCTCGCTGACCCGCTCCGCCACCGCCGCGAACCTGGACCGGGCCGGGATCGGCACCGGCAAGGACACGGTGACGCTGCTGACCACGCAGGACGCGCCGCCGGATCGGATCGACGTCCTCCTGGTACGGGTGCCCAAGAGCCTGGCACTGCTGGAGGACCAGCTGTACCGGGTGGCCCCGCACGTGCACGCGGGCACCGTCGTCGTGGGCACCGGCATGGTGAAGGAGATCCACACCTCCACCCTGCGGCTCTTCGAGAAGATCCTGGGCCCGACCAAGACCTCGCTCGCCGAGAAGAAGGCCCGGCTCATCTTCTGTACGCCCGGGAACCCCGGCGCCGTGCACCCCACGACCCCCGGGCCGTGGCCGGTGACGTACACGGTGGACCAGGAGGCGGGATCGGGCTCGGGCCTGACCGTCGTCAACCACGCAGGCATCTTCTGCGCGGACCGCCTCGACGTCGGCACCCGCTTCTTCCTGCAGAACATCCCGACCAACACCGACGGAGCCCGGGTCGTGGACCTGGGCTGCGGCAACGGCATCGTCGGCACGGCCGTCGCGGTGGCCGACCCGGACGCCGAGGTCGTCTTCACGGACGAGTCGTACCAGGCGGTCGCCTCGGCCGAGGCGACGTACCGCGCCAACGTCCAAGGACGCCTGGACCGCGCGGAGTTCATCGTCGGAGACGGGGTCGCGATGCTGCCGCCGGGTTCGGTGGACCTGATCCTGTGCAACCCGCCCTTCCACTCCCACCAGGCGACGACCGACGCGACGGCGCTGCGGATGTTCGCGCAGTCGCGCAAGGCGCTGCGGCCGGGCGGCGAGCTGTGGGTGGTCGCCAACCGTCACATGGGCTACCACAGTCATCTGCAGCGCCTCTTCGGCAACAACGAAGTCGCCGCGAGCGAGCCCAAGTTCGTGGTCCTGCGCGCGGTCAAGCGGCGGGAGCAGCAGCGGGGGCAGTAGCGGGAGCGGGGCGCCCCGCTGCGGGAGCGCCCCGTGCCGCAGCGCCCCATGTGACCTGCCGGTAAGTCCTACACTCGGCCGGATGAGCAACATCAGTGGCAGCGGACCGGGGCACTACCGCCGGGAGGACGTGGCCCGGGCGGCCGGGGTCAAGGTGCGCAACCTGCGCTACTACCAGGAGCGCGGGCTGCTGCCGCCGCCCCGCCGCGAGGGCCGGATCGCCTGGTACTCCGACGACCACCTGATCCGGCTCCGGCTGATCAGCGACCTGCTGGGGCGCGGCTACACCGTCAACGGCATCGCGGAACTGCTCGCCGCCTGGGAGCAGGGTGGCGGCATCTCCCAACTCCTGGGCCTGGAACGGGAGATGACCCGCGACTGGGAGCACGAGGAGCCGGTCGCGATGACCCGGGCCGAGCTGCGCGAGCTGTTCGGCCCGACGGCGACCGCCGAGGACACCCGGCGGGCGGCCGAGCTGGGCTACGTACGGGTCGACGGGGACCGGGTCACGCACCGCAGCCGGCGGCTGCTGGAGGCGACGCTCGCGCTGGTACGGGCGGGGGTGCCGCTCGCGGAGATCCTGGACGCGGGGGACTTCGTACAGACACAGGCGGCCGCGCTCGCGGACCGGTTCGTCGCGCTGTTCCGGATGCACGTGATCGGGGCGGAGGAGCTGGAGCGACTTTCGGCCGCGCAGCTACACCACATCACGGGGGCGGTGGCGGCGCTGCGCCCTGTGGCGGGTGAGGTCGTGGCCACGGAGTTCGCGCGGGCGATGGCCCGTCGGGTGGACGCGGAGGTCGCCGAACTGCTGCGTACGGAGCAGTAGGAGTCGGCCGAAAAGGTACGCTCGAGCAACCTTGCCAACCTCCATTGGCACTCTTACATTCAACTCGTCGGTAACAACGGTGCACAGCCGATTAAAGGGTTGATCTCGTGACAGATGCCCCAAACCCGAACTTACCCGAGCCGTCCGGCGGCACGGGCCGCGTCCGCTGGCGCCGCTTCGCCGTACTGACGGTGCCCGCCGTCGCCGTGACCGCGGGTCTCGGCATCGCCCTCGCGCAGGGCGCGCTCGCCGCCTCCTTCGCCGTGTCGGGCCAGCAGTTCAAGGTGTCGGCGAAGAGCCTTGAGGGCGAGGGCTTCGCCCAGTACGGCAGCGTGGACGTCAACGCCCGCGAGGAGCTCATCCCGGTGGCCGTCACCGCCATCCGGGAGGCCAAACTGCACAGCCTCTGCCAGTCGGTGGTCACCACGCTGCCGATCATCGGTGACATCTCGCTCAACCTCACCGCGGGGAACAAGAACCCCGTCGAGGCGAGCAACCTGTTCGTCGACGCGACGCAGCTCGGCGGCGACGCGGTCTTCACCAACATCGAGATCGGGCGCGACGCCTCCACCCTGGACAAGGGCCCGACGGAAGCGGTGGGCATGCAGGACCTGTTCGCCCAGCAGGCGGACAGCGTCAGCATCACCGATCTCCAGCAGACGGCGTGGGCGACCAACGCCGGCACCTTCAAGCTCTCCGGGCTCAGCATGAACATAGCCAAGGGCAAGAAGGAATGCTTCTGAGCCGCTGGCGGCGGTGGCGGCGCAGCAGACCGTTCTGGGGCGGGCTCTTCGCAATCCTCGCCGGGGCCGAGATCTGCGCCCTGCCGCTGGCGCCGCTGAAGGTCATGCTCCACCAGGGAGTGGCGGGGATCCCGTCCGTCCTGATGGGCATCGTCATGATCGTGCTCGGGCTCACCGCCTGGTTCTCTCCCCCGCAGCGCAGCCTGGCCGGGGTCCTGACCACGCTCATCGCCACCGCCGCGCTGGTCCTGTCGAACCTCGGCGGGTTCCTGATCGGCACCCTGCTCGGCATCCTCGGCGGCGGCCTCATGTTCGCCTGGCAGCCGCACACCGCTCCGCGCGCCTCCGCCGTGCGGGACCCGGAAGCTCTCCTCGTCGCCACATCCACCACATCCGCCACATCCATCACACCCGCCTCCCCCACCCCGCACCACGATCCCCAAGGAGCACAGCCATGAGCCGTACGCGCACCGCGCTCGCCCTCGGGATGGCCGCGGCAGGAGCACTGTCGCTGGCCTCGGTCTCCGCCACCGCGGCGCCGTTACCGCTGGCCGGGCCGACCACCGTCACCCCGGCCGGGCACGCCTTCACCGCCACCCTCAGCGGGAAGGCCACGCTCAAGGCCGGATCGGTCACGGTGACCTGCTCGGTCTCCGTCTCCACCGGCACGGTGCCGGCCGCCCCGGGCAACCACAACGCGGCCGGGCCGGTCTCCTCGCCGATCTCGCCGCCGACGTTCAGCTCCTGCACCGCCAGCCTGCCGGGGGTGACCCCGACGGTCACCACCAGCGGCTCCTGGACGGTGTCGATGCAGAACGGCTCCCCGATCGCCGCCACCATGGGCGTGCCCGTCGGCGGGCTGGTGCTGAAGACGACCGGCCTGGCCACCTGTACCGTCACGGCCGCCCCCACGGCCCCGGCCGGGGTCAGCGGGAGCTGGACGAACGGCGCCCCGCCGAGCCTGACCTTCGCCAACGCCTCCGTGCCGGTCAAGGTCACCGGCGGCTTCGGCTGCCCGACGAGCTCGACCTCGTCCACCTTCAACGCCGTGTACAAGGTCACCGACACCACCGATCCGGCGCAGCAGATCACCGTCGGCCCCTGAGCCCCTCCCCCGTATGACGCACGACGTATGACGCACGACGAGGCCCGCCGGCTCCGGAGCGATCCGGGGCCGGCGGGCCCTTTCGTACGCGGTGCCCGGCGCCTCAGCGGTGCGCCGCGAACTCCACCACCTGCTGGTAGGTGGGCCGGTTCTGCCAGTTGATCTGCGGGTGTCCCAGCCCGCCGACCGGACGCTGGACGATCGAGTCGGCGCACCACTGGTTGCCGGCCGCGCAGGTCCCGTCGGCCGGGTAGACGGCCGCGGGGGTGGCCGCGGCGGCCTGCTTCAGCGTGGCGGCCATGGCATCGCGGCACGCGGAGAGCGAGCCGCCCCCGCAGTAGACCTGGGAGGGCGGGTCGGCGACCGGGCGGCCGAGCACCATGCGCAGGTCCTCGTCGGCGTAGCTCCACCAGCCGTACTGGAAGGCCGAGCCGGCATGCGAACCGGTGGGCCCGTGGCCCGCGTTGGGCGCCTCGTCAACGCTCAGGGAGGCACGCAGGGCGTCGTAGAGCGGCGCCCCGAGGCCCGGCTTGAACTCCGCCTCGATCAGGAGCGGCCACCAGGCGTCCATGATCCGGATGGCGTCCGCGTGGGCGTACGCCTTCGAGCCCTGCGAGGTCTCCTTGCGCTTGGCGCCGGCGGCCTGCCACGCGGCGAGCTTGTCGATCGCGGCGCTCACCACCGGGTCGGCGCCCGGGGCGCTGCGCAGCACGGCGAGCAGTTCGGGCAGCAGGTTCTCGGCGCGCAGGTCGGTGACGGCCGCGTCCGCCATGGCCCGGGTGAGGGAGGCGCGGGTGACCCCGCCCGCCGCGACGAGGGGCTTCACCCGCTTGTCGAGGAGGTCGCCGCGGTGGACGGCGCCCATCCCGAAGCCGGCCGCGCCGTAGCCCTTGGCCTGCTTGTTGTTCCAACTGATGTAGTAGTCCTGCCCGATGGACTGCGGATGCTCGGCGGGCGGGGTGTAGGCGGCGGTGTTCGCTGCGGGGTCGAAGCCCTGCCATTCGTACCGCTGCCCGGCCCGCACCGGCAGCGCGGGGTCGACTCCCGCCGCGCGGACCGGGTTCAACCCGCTGTTGTAGTACGCCGCTTCGCGCGCATCGGCGTAGAACCAGTTGAAGGCGTAGCCGATGTGCTCGGCAGCCTGCTGGAAGGTGCGGGCGTCCTTGACGTAGGAGGGGTCGTTCAGCATCTGGAAGCCGATGATCGAGTCGGCCTCGTGGCGGTAGGTGGAGCGCAGCGCGGTGTAGGCGACGGGTTTGCCGGCGACGGTGGCGCGGTGGGTGACGACGCCGTAGTTCGTGCGCCAGACCCGCATCCGGTAGGAGCCGTCCGGGGTGGAGTCGGCGACGGAGGACTTCCAGGCGTTGGTGTGCTCCAGCTTCTCCATGGGGGTGCAGGCCCCGCGGTACAGGTACGAGGTGCTCGCCTTGGTCGGGGCGCCCCCGCCCGGCTCGCACAGCTCCACGGCGAAGGTGTCGGTGATGTCCTGCCCGGCGGAGGTGGCGCTCCAGGCGTAGTCCTGTCCCCGGCCGAGCTGCACGTACATGCTCACGCCGGCGAAGGAGGCGCCGCGGGCGCTGATCCCGGGGCCCTGGAGCTCCTGGAGCATGAGCAGTTGGGGCGCGAGGTAGCCGGTCTGCGGGCCGAACACGGCGACCGGGTGGCCGCTCGCGGTCTTCGCGCCGGAGACGAGCAGGGCGTTGGACATGCTCTGCTTCATCGGCTTCGGCGGGTTGGCGGCGGCCGCGCTCGCGGCCGCGCCGGTACGGTCGTACACGAGCTGTTCGGCGGTGACCGATCCGGCGTCGGGCAGCGCCGTGCCCTGCGGGTTCGCGGGCTTCTGGGCGTACGGGAAGCTCGTGCCGTCGTGGACGGTGAGGACCGCCTCGGCGTCCTCGCGCTCGCGGAAGGACTCCCAGACGCGGGTGCCCTCCTCCAGACCGTACCTCTGTTGCGCGGAGAGCAGGGAGAGCGCCGCCTGCACCTCGCCGCCACCGCCGCCGCCGAACAGGCCACCGACGACGGAGGCCAGCGCGATCAGGTCGGTGAGCTTGAAGGGCTGGATCTCACCGGCGTTGGTGATGGAGTCGATGTGGCCGGTGAGGACGTACTCGCCGGGGAAGTAGCGGCCGTCCTTGGACTGGGTGCGGTAGGTGTTGATGCCGTCGATGTAGGCCTGCGCGTCCTCCATCGCGAGGCGCCCGCGCTCGCCCTCGGTGGTGCGGATCCGGTCCACCTGGGCCTGGAGGTCGGCTTCGGTGTACGGGGCCTGCGGCCAGAACTGCTGCTCCAGGCCCTGGTTGGCGAGGGCGCCGCCGGCGAAGGGGGTCAGGTCGCCGCGGCCGACGTGACGGAAGAGGTCCATCTGCCAGAGGCGGTCCTGGGCGGCGGCGAAGCCGGCGCCGAAGGAAGTGCCGTAGCGGGTGGTGCCCTTGACGTGCGGGACGCCGGTCTTCTTGTCCCGGGTGATGGTCACGTCGGCGCGGGGGCTGGTGGTGGACTCGACCTGGTCGGCGGGGACGCCGAAGGAGGCGTTGTTGAAGAAGTCGTTGACCTTGGCGTCGGTGAGGCCCGGATATCCCGCCACCAGGGAGTCGTAGCGGGCCAGTTGGTCGGAGGCGTGGCCCGGCATCGTGCCGAAGGCCTTGTGCAGGAGGATCTGCGCGAGGGTGGCGTTGCCGTTCTGGCCGGGCGGCAGGATGTCGCTGCACTGGTTGCCGCAGTAGTCGGCGACGGGGAGCGGCACCGGGGTGTCGCCCGCTGCCGCGGACGCGGGCGCGAGGGGGGAGAGCAGGGCGGCGCCGAGGGCAACCAGGGCGGTGGCCACGGCTGTTCTCAGGCGGGCGGTGGGACGTCGCATACGTGCTCCTCCGTGGGGGGCAGGAACCGGTCACGGGGAGGGTACTGGCGGAACTACCGCTCAGTAAGATGAGCGACCGTCACTTTCCTAAATCCCGTTGCCGCGGGAGGGGCTGTCGGGTGAAGCTCGCGGGCATGTCACAGAGCAACGATCACCAACAGCCGTCCGAAGTCCGCGAACGCACCGCCGTCGCACGGGGCGTCTGCGACCTCTTCTCCGGCGGCCGCCTCACCGCGATCCCGCGCAAGGCCGCCCGACGCGAGCAGTTGCTCGACCACCTCACACAGACCCTCTTCGCGGCCGACCGGGACTACACGGAGCCCGAGGTGAACGACGCCCTGCGCACGGTGCACGAGGACTGCTCGGCGCTGCGCCGGTACCTGATCATCTCGGGCCACCTCACCCGCACCCGCGACGGCCGCAGCTACCGGCGGTCGACGACCACCCGGTAGTGCGTCGTGAGCCGCCCGTCCTCGCCCAGGACGTGGAAGGCGACGGCCGGCGGCTCGTCGAGGTGGACGTACTCGCCGGCGCCCGTCGCGGCCTCCCAGGGCAGCCGGCACGTGGACACCACACCCGGCGCCACGAGCAGCGGCCGCCCGGCGAAGGTGGTCGCGGCGCCGGTGTGGGCGTGCCCGCACAGGAACGCGGTCAGGTGCGGGTGCCGCGCGGCCAGCGCCGCCAGCCGCTCCTCGCCGAACTGCCGGATCCCGTCGACGTACGGGATGTGAAGCGCGACCGGCGGGTGGTGGAAGGCCACCAGTACCGGCACGTCGTGCGGGGTCTCCTCCAGCACCGCCTCCAGCCAGGCCAGGGTGGAGTCCTCCAGGAAACCCCGGTGTTCGCCGGGCACGGAGGAGTCGCACGCCGCGAGGACGAAGCCGTCCCCGCGCAGCACCTGGTTGACGGCGGCCGCGGGCGCGTCCGCCTCCCCCAACAGGCCCTGCCGGAAGGCCGCGCGGTCGTCGTGGTTGCCGGGGCACAGGAGCGCGGGGTGGCGGGAGTCGAGCGCCTCGCGCGCCTCCTCGTACTCGGCCGCGGTCGCGTGGTCGGTTATGTCCCCGCTGACGAGAACCGCGTCGAGGTCGTACGCAAGTCCGTCCAGGTACTCCATCACGGCGCGGGTACGCCCGGCGGCCCGGCTGCCGCCGTCGAGATGGGTGTCACTGAGGTGGGCGATCACGATCACAGTGGTGACTCCTTCATCGCTGTCGGACGGTCCCTAGTCCTGCCAGTAGAACAGCAGCGAGCGGACGTCCAACGGGTCGCGCCTGCCGAAGTAGTACACCCCCAGTCCGGTGACGCGGATCGCGCCGACGGCCTGGTCGATCCAGCGGAAGCCGGCCGGTTCGAGGGCGCCGCGGACGGCCGGATCCTCGTCGTGATCGGCGGCGAACCGCCCGAGCGTGCTGATGAACACCTCGCCGCCGCCGTCGCCGTAGCCGATCACGTCGTACGTACCGCCCCCCTGACGGTGGGCGTCCCCGCAGGAGACCGGCGGCTTCGGCGCGAGCCCCGCCGCGGTGAGCGCGGTCATGGCCCGGCGCAGCCGCTCGGCCGGGTCGGGTCCGGACGGCGGCCCGGTGCACAGGGCCTCCATCCGCCACCGCGGGTCGCTCCGCTCCGCGCACTCGTGCCCGTACTCGTGGACGATCGCCGCGCGCAGCTCCTCGTCCAGGCCGGCCACCTCGGTGCGGGGCCGCCCCAACGCCTCGTACACCCCGCGGGTCTCGGCGATGTCATCGGTCAGACGGTGCAGCGCGTACGCGGCCCACAGCTTCGCCTCCTGCGTCGGCGCCTCTGCGAGGTAGCCGCGCAGCCGCACCGGGTCGGTCAGCAGCGTCAGGGCGAGGTGCGCCACGCCCCGGTCGGGGTCGGCGAGCGCGTCGGTCACGTCCTCGCCGGCGCGGTGCCGCATCCGGACGCCGAAGGCGCGGTCCTCGGGCCGGGCCCCGCCGAGTTGGGCCAGCACCGCCTCGAGCCCGTACCGGGCGGCGAGTTCGTCCAGCCCGGCCTCGCCGATCTCCCGCCGGTGGCGCCACGGGCTGAAGGCGAGCGTCGCCAAGGCGCCGGCCGCCGTACGGTCGCCGAGCGCGCCGCGCGCCCTGAGGACCGCCTCGGGCATGCCGTACGCGCTCTCCCGGAGCCGTTCCTCGTCCCGCAGCCAGGGGAGCAGCTCCGGCCGGTCCGCGAGGAGCTCCAGCAGGGCGATGCGCACCGAGCCCGCGTCACCGGTGTCCTGGACGCAGGTGACCAGCTCGGCCACCCGCTGCTCCGGCACCCGCCCGGCCAACGCCTCCGCGCAGGCCTTGCGGCGCCACCACGGCTCCGCCGCGTCGGCCGCGCAACGCGCCACGGCGTCCGCGTCGTACCCGCGCAGGCCCGCGGTGTCGGCCCGCCCGGCTTCGGGGCTCAGCGTCTCGATCGTCTTCGGCATTCCGGGATGCTACTCGGCGGCGGCGGGTCGGCTCCGCCCGGTTTTCCTCAACCGCGGTACGCCTCCAGCAGCCTGAGCCAGACCTCGCTGATCGTCGGGAAAGCCGGAACCGCGTGCCAGAGCCGCTCGATCGGCACCTCCCCCGCGACCGCGATGGTGGCCGCGTGCAGGAGTTCGGCGGCGCCCGGACCGACGAAGGTGGCGCCGAGCAGGACCTCGCGGTCCAGGTCCACGACCATGCGGGCCCGCCCGCGGTACCCGTCGGCGTACAGGCCCGCGCCCGAGACCTTCCCGAGGTCGTGGTCGACGGCGCGGACCCGGTGGCCGGCCCGCTCGGCCTCCGCGAGGGTCAGTCCCACGGCCGCGGCCTCCGGGTCGGTGAACACCGCCTGCGGGAGGGCCAGCGCATCGGCCGTCGCCGCGTGCGCGCCCCAGCGGCCGGTGTCGAGGCCCGCGCCCGCCGCTCGGGCGGCGATGGCGGCGCCCGCGATCCGGGCCTGGTACTTGCCCTGGTGGGTGAGCAGGGCCCGGTGGTTGACGTCACCGACCGCGTAGAGCCAGTCGTGTCCGGGGACCCGGCAGGTGTCGTCCACCGCGATCCAGTCGCCGGGGGTCAGGCCGACCGTTTCCAGCCCGATGTCCTCGGTCCGCGGCGAGCGGCCGGTGGCCATCAGCAGTTCGTCGCCCTCCAGACTCTCGCCGCCGGCCAGGACCACCGTGACCGGCCCGGTCGACCCGTCCCGTACGACCGCCTCGACCTCGACCCCGGTACGCACCACCGCGCCGGCCTCGCGCAGTGCCTCGGCGACCAGCTCCCCGGCGAAGGGCTCCATGCGCGGCAGCAGCCGGGAGCCCCGTACGAGCACGGTGACCTCGGAGCCCAGCGCCTGCCAGGCGGTCGCCATCTCGGCGGCCACGACCGAACCTCCGACGATCAGCAGCCGGCCCGGCGCCGCCTGCGCGGAGGTGGCCTCGCGGCTGGTCCACGGCCGGGCCTCCGCGATGCCGGGCAGCCCGGGGACCACGGCCCGGGTGCCGGTGGCGACGACCACGGCCTGCCGGGCGGAGAGTACGTGGTGCTCCCCCTCGGGGCTGGTGACGGCGACCTTCCGCACGCCGTACAGCCGGCCGTGGCCGCGGTAGACGTGCGCGCCGATGGAGTCCAGCCAGTCGATCTGGCCGTCGTCCTTCCAGCTGCCGGTCCAGTAGTCGCGGTGCGCGAACACCGCCGCCGCGTCCAGCGGGCCCCCGACGGCGCCGGCGAGGCCGGGCACCCGGCGTGCGTCGGCCCTGGCCAGGGCGGGGCGCAGCAGCGCCTTGCTCGGCACGCAGGCCCAGTACGAGCACTCACCGCCGACGAGCTCGCTCTCGACCAGGGCCGTGCTCAGGCCCGCGGCGCGGGTCCGGTCCACGATGTTCTCGCCGGCCGGACCCCCGCCGAGCACCACTACGTCGTACTCCACCGCTTCCGACATAGACACCTTCCAAGGGTTCCAGAGGGTCCACCAGGACCCGCAGGAATCCCGGTCAGGGGCTCATATCCCGTCACTGTACGTGTGGTCTGTGAGACACGCGTGAGATGACGGGCGGCCCCGGCGTGGTGACCTCATCACCCGCCGGGGCCTTGATCCAGACCCTTGCTTGGATCATCGAGCCACACCCGCTGACCGGTGGCGTCGATCGAGACGCCGTAGCGGGTGATGTGGGGGCGGCCCTGTTCCTCGTACCAGGTGTACGCCGCGGTGACCTCGGCCCACAGGTCGCGCGGTCCCCACGAGCGGACTGCGTCCTCTTCCCACCAGTCGCCGTAACGGACGATCGTGGCCGACGTGCCGGCCTCGTCGACGAACTGAACCTGCCGGCCGTCGCCCTCCCCGCGGTGCGAGTACGAGACGTCCGGGACCTGGAGGCCGATGGCGAAGTCCTGGAGGTGGCCGCCGCTCAGGACCTGTGCCGGATCGATCGGTGAGCCCCGTCCGGTCGACTCCTGCGGGGTGTGGAGCTCGACCGCCGGCCGCTCGCTGCGGATCCACATGTACGCGGACTCGCCCACGAACCGGCCCCCGGCCTCGCCGTCTTGGACGCGGAGCCTGAGCAGTCCGGCGTTGCTGTACGCGGTCCCGAACGGCGTCAGGATCAGCCCTCCCCGGCACTGCTGCACCCACGCGTACGGCACCCGGCGGACTGCGGCCGTGCTGATGATCCGGTCGAACGGCGCCCGGTCCCGGACCCCCTTCAGCCCGTCGCCGCACGCAAGCGTCGGGGAGTAGCCGGCCGCCTTCAGGTTGACAGCGCCCCACTCGGCGATGTCCGGGTCGAGCTCCACGGCCGTGACGCCCTTCGACGTCACCCGCTCGCACAGCAACGCCGTGTGATAGCCGGAGCCGTAGCCGATCTCCAGCACGCGGTGCCCGGGCTGAAGGTCCAGGTGATGCAGCTTGCGCATCACGATGTCCAGCGCGGACACCGACGAGGTGAAGTCACCTGCGCCCGGACCGGGTTCCGTGTCCCCGTCATCGAGCTGCGTGATCACCGCCTGGTTCGGCTGCCACACCGCACGGCGCCAGGCCTCGGGTCCTCGTCACGCTCGACGAAGGTCCACAAGCCCTCCTCGTCCCGGACCGGCAGCCAGATCGCCTGAGGGACGAAGGCCTCCCGGTCAACCGCGTCGAAGGCCGTCGCCAGCCACGGCTCGCGCAGGAGCGCCGCGGCCTCCAGGGCCTCGCGGCAGATCTCCCGGTTCACTTCTTGCCCGGCGGCGGGGGCGGCGGCGTCGAGGGCGTCGAGGGCCGGCTCCCGTCGGGGCTCGACGGCTGGGAGGGAGGCCTCCACGGCCTGTCCTGCGGCTGTCCGGCGTGCTTGCCATCGCTCATCGCGGTCTCCTATCGCTTCGGTGAATCGTGCGGGGTGCCCGCCCCGGGCGGGGCGGGAGTCAGTGGGGTCAGCCAGCCAGGATCACGGCGTACGGGTCCTGGCGTGCTCGCTCACCGGCCGCTTGACCTGATCGGCTTGCATGCCGGGTCGCCGGGCCAGTGGGAGTACTGGTCCGGCCGGGCCCCGGACGACGAGTGCACCGCGGTCGCCATCGGCGCGCCCTTGATCGGCTGGTCACAGCGGCAGCAGATGTACGTCACTCGTCCTCCTGTGGTTCCGGGCAGGCCCACACCTCGGCGTCAACCTTGTGGGCGCCGTGACAGCCTTCCACCCAGCCGCGGGACACGGCACCTACGGTGAGGCTCTTGCCGCAGGCACAGCACGCCCGGCCGGCGGCCTGCTCCGCGGTGAGCTCGTTACGAGCGGGCAACGGCGCTTCCAGGCAGCGCAGAGCGACCGCAGCCCGCGTCACGACCGGCGTCCGCGCGGGGTGAGGCGGCGCTGTTCCCGGCAGGGCGCGCACGCGTACATCAGGACCGGCGGCCCACACGATCGGGCAGCGAACTGGATGGGCAGGGCGGTCGCGGAGGAGCCGCGGTGCCAGTGGCACCAGTTGACCGGGCTTGCCTGAGCTTGCGCTGTCATGCAGTCAGGATCTTGTGACGCGGCGTACACGCTCGATACCCGAGCGGTAATCTCACCGTGGGATGGCTTCCCATCTCACACCCGGATGAGCAGAGGCCGGCCGTGACAACACCGCTCGTACCGACCACGCTTCCGAACTGGGCATGGGAGCGCGCGGACGTGCGCCAGGCCCTCCGCGCCCGCGATGTGGGCGCCGTGTTCCGGTACGTGCAGCAGTACAGCGGGGCCAGCCAGGCCCGCATCGCCGCGGCAGTCGGCATGACGCAGGCCCGCGTGAACGAGATCATCAACCGGGGCCGCGAAGTGTCCCGCCTGGATGTGTACGAGCGGATCGCCGACGGGCTGAACATGCCGGACGACGCACGGCACTTACTCGGCCTGGCGGCCAGCCGGGAGAAGCGCTCCGGGGGCGCCGCGTTCGACCTCGCCGCGTTCCCAGAGGTGGTGCGCGTGTACTCCGCACAGGCCTCTGCGCGCGAGGAGATCCAGCAGCAGGCTCGCGCCGCGAAGGAACTGGACATCCTCGCCGTCCGCGGCCTCGGCCTGATCGGGCTGAATGACTCGATGCTGCGCGCCCACCTCGGCCGGCCGGACGGCGGCCTGCGGGTACGGGTGCTACTGCTCGACCCGGAGGGGCCCGCCCTAGCGCAACGGGCGGCCGAGATCGGGGAGTCAGCGGAGTCCCTCGCCAGCGGCGTGCGGCTGACCGAGGCCCGACTCCGGGAGCTTGCCGGGATCTGCGACATCGAGGTGTACCGGTACGCGACACTGCCGACGTGGCGGCTGATCCGAACCGACTCCACCCTGTTCGTCGGGACGTTCGATGCAGGGTGGGAAGGGCACGAGTCAGCCACCTACAAGGTCATGGCGACGCCGCACGGTCCGTTGTTCCGGGGCTTCCGGCGGATGTTCGAGGCGGTCATCGACGGAGCTGAGCGCACGGTCTGAGAAGGGGATGAGCAGATGATCGAGGCAGAGCTGAAGGCTTGCGTACACGCGCCCGAGGAGACGCTCCGGCAGCTTGATGAGCGTGCCGACGGCCGGGCCGAGGTGTACCAGGACACCTACTACGACACCCCGGACGGGGCGTTGGAGGCCCGTGACGAGGAGCTGCGGGTCCGGACCGTTCACGGTGCGGAGGACACCCGCACGGTCCTCACGTACAAGGGAGCCCGCGTGGATGAGGAGTCTGGGTCGAAGCCGGAACATGAGACCCGCGTCGAGGACGCCGAGGCCGTACACGCGATGCTCCGCGGCCTCGGCTACGTCCCGGCCATCGCCTTTGAGAAGCGCTGCCGGAACTACGACTTCGAGGCCCACGGCCGGCGCATGCTCGCCACCCTGGTCCGGGTCCCCGAGGTGGACGGGACGTTCCTGGAGCTGGAGACGCTAGCAGAGGAGAAGGACGTCACGGCGGCGCTGAACGACGTGCGCGCCGTTCTGGCGGACCTCGGCATCGGCGACGAGGATCTGACACGCGAGCTGTACACGGACGCCGTACGGGCCCGTAGGACCGCGTAGCGCGAAGGTGCCCGGCCCATCGTGCAGTCGGGCCGGGCGGGGTGCGGATCGGCGGGTCAGCGTGGCTCAGGGGTCATGCGGAGCGCGTCGGTCAGGCCGGGCACGTCAGCCTGTAGCCGCTCGATGACGTGCTCAAAGGGGGCGTTGAACACTTCTCGGGCCTCGACGATCAAGGACCGTTGCCCTCCATCGCCAAGGCCAGCACGGCCGCGGCCACGCGGCCCGGCCGGACCGCGTTGGCAACGCCCTCGCCGAGGACCGCAACGTGCGCGGGGTAGGTCTGCGCACGGAAGCCGTACGCGGACGAGGGCCACGGGCCGGCAGTCGGGTCAGCACCCTTCAGCTCCTCGTTGATGCCGACGGCCCGCACAGCCAGTGCATGGATCCGCTCGGTACGGCTGACGGTGACCGTGACGACATGCTCCAGCGCGGCCACAGCGGCCCGTGCGGCGTCAGTCAGGGGTTGCATGTCGTTGTAGAACACCGCTTCAGTCATGCGGGCCAGTGTCACCGGCGGCACCGGGCCCGTCACGCGCTCAGGCGTCCGGCGTGCCGGGCTCCTCGGGGTGCTCGCGGTCCGCGGCGATCTTCGCCCGCACCTCGTCCATGTCCAGGGCGCGGGCCTGCTCGATCAGGTCCGTGAGCGCCGCCTCGGGCAGCGCGCCGGGCTGGGAGAAGATGGCCACCTGGTCGCGGACGATCATCAGCGTCGGGATCGAGCTGATCTGGAAGGCGCCGGCCAGCTCCTGCTGGGCCTCGGTGTCCACCTTCGCGAAGACCAGGTCCGGATTCGCCTCCGCGGCCTTCTCGTAGACCGGGGCGAACTGCAGGCAGGGACGGCACCAGCCCGCCCAGAAGTCGATCAGAACGAACGGGTTCTCGCTCACCGTCCGGTCGAAGTTCTCCTTGGTGAGTTCGACAGTAGCCACGGTATCCAAACCTCCTGAAATGCTGCTTGTGCTCCTTGAACGAACGACCCGCCCGCAGCATTCCTGGCAGGTCAGAACGGGTGGCCGCCCGGCGTGGCGCGCACCGTCGTCCAGCGCAGCTCCGTGAAGGCGTCGAGGTTCGCCTCGCCGCCGAAGCGGGCGCCGGTGCCCGAGTCGCCGGTCCCGCCGAAGGGGGCCACCGCCTCGTCGTTGACCGTCTGGTCGTTGATGTGGACCGTTCCCGTCGGGATCCGCGCCGCCAGGTCCAGGCCGCGCGCCGCGTCCCGGGTCACGATCCCGAGCGCGAGGCCGTACGGACCGGCCGCGGCCAGCGCCACCGCCTCCTCCTCCGTCGCGAAGGACCGCACGGGCGCCACCGGACCGAAGACCTCCTCGGTGTAGGCGGGGGTGTCGTCCCCGACGCCCGCCAGCACCGTCGGCCGGTAGAACAGGCCTCGGTGCGTGCCGCCCGCGACGAGCTTGGCGCCCTGCGAGGTGCTGGCCTCCACCAGGGCGTGGACCCGCTCCAGCTGGTCGCCGTCGATCAGCGGGCCCAGGTGCACCTGCTCGCGGTACGGGTCCCCGACGGCGAGGGCCTCGGCCCGCGCGGCGAGCCGCTCCACGTACTCGTCGTACAGCGAGGCGTGTACGAGGTGCCGCCCGGCCGTCATGCACACCTGCCCCTGGTGGAAGAAGGAGCCCCAGGAGGCTTGCGCGACGGCGGCCTCGACATCGGCGTCCCGGAGCACGACCAGCGCGGAGTTCCCGCCCAATTCCAGGTGCGCGCGGGTGAGGTGACGCCCCGCCAGTTCCGCGACGGAGCGGCCGCTCGCGGTGGACCCGGTGAACGAGACCACCCGGACGAGGGGGTCGGCGACGATCGCGGCCCCCGTCCCGGCCCCGCCGGGCAGTACCTGGAGCAGGCCGCCCGGCAGACCGGCCGCGGCGAGGACGGCGGCGAGCGCGAGGCCTCCGCACACGGCGGTGCGCCGGTCCGGCTTGAGCAGCACCGCGTTGCCGAGCGCCAGCGCCGGCGCGACCGAACGGACCGCGAGGACCAGCGGGACGTTGAACGGGGCCACCACCCCGACCACCCCGGCGGGCACCCGCCGGGTGAAGGAGAGCCGGGGCTCCTCGCTCGGCAGCACCTGACCGGTCGGGCGCGAGGCCAGCGCGGCGGCCTCGTAGCACTCCTGCGCGGCCACGTGGAGCTCGAAGTCGGCCTTGCCGGGTATCGACCCGGACTCCCGCACCAGCCAGTCCCGCAGCTCGTCGGCGTGTACGGAGAACAGGTCCCCGGCGCGGCGCAGCACCGCGGCCCGCTCCAGGTGGGTGGTTCGCGCCCACTCCCGCTGCGCGGCCCCGGCCCGTACGGCCGCCTGGGCGACGTCGGCGGGGGCGGCCAGGTCCAGGGTGGCCAGGGTGCGGCCGGTGGCGGGTTCGAGCACCGGGGCGGCGCCGCCGGTGAGGGTGGGTCCGTCCTGCCAGAGCGTCGGATCGAGGAGCGGCATGGCGCGGGGCCTCCGGGTGGGGATGGCGGGCATGGGGCGGGGGCGGCACGCGCCATCGTGCCAGACCGGAGGCGTCACTTCTGTTCAGTTATTGGGCAGTTGACGGTCCATCATGACTTGAAATGATCGACCGTCCGCGTGTGCTCAGCGTTCGAGTACGAGCGCGATGCCCTGGCCCACGCCGATGCACAGCGCCGCCATGCCCGTGCCGGAGCCCGCCGCCGCCAGTTGGTGCGCCACCGATCCGGCCAGCCGGGCGCCCGAGGCGCCGAGCGGGTGGCCGATGGCGATGGCCCCGCCGCGCGGGTTGACCACCTTCGGGTCCAGCTCCGGCCACGCCGCCAGGCATCCCAGCGCCTGCGCCGCGAACGCCTCGTTGAGCTCGAAGGCTGCCAGATCGGCGAAACCGCGGCCGGACTTCTCGAGCGCCCGACGGACGGCCTCCACCGGGCCCAGCCCGAAGAGCTGCGGCTCGATCCCGGTGACGGCCGACGCGCTGATCCGGGCCAACGGCTCCCGGCCGGTGGCCGCCAGCCCCGCCTCGTCGGTCAACAGCAGGGCCGCGGCCCCGTCGTTGAGCGGGGAGGCGTTGGCGGCCGTGACCGTACCGGTGCCGTCCGACCGGAAGGCGGGCTTGAGGCGGGCCAGCGCCTCTGCGGTGGAACCCTCCCGGATGGACTCGTCCCGTACGAGGTCCACACCGGGGTACGCGACGACCTCGTCCTCATACAGCCCGGCGGCCCAGGCGGCCGCGGCGTTGCGGTGGCTCTCCAGCGCGAAGGCGTCCTGCGCCTCACGGGTGATGCCGTGCTTCTCGGCGATCAGCTCCGCGCCCTCGCCGAGGGAGCCGGTCCACTCCGCGGGCATGCGCGGGTTGGTCATCCGCCAGCCGAGGGTGGTGGACCACATCTGCTGGTGACCGGCCGGGAAGGCCCGCTCGGGCTTCTGCACCACCCAGGGCGCGCGGGTCATCGACTCGACGCCGCCCGCGATGGCGACGGAGGCGTCCCCGAGCGCGATGGCCCGGGCGGCCTGGATCACGGCCTCCAGACCGGACCCGCAGAGCCGGTTGACGGTGACCCCGGGCACGGTCACTGGCAGCCCCGCCAGCAGCACCGCCATCCGGGCCACGTCCCGGTTGTCCTCGCCCGCGCCGTTGGCGTCGCCGAAGACCACGTCGTCGATGCGCGCCGGGTCCAGTGCGGGCGTACGGTCCACGAGGGCGCGCACCACATGGGCGGCCAGGTCGTCGGGCCGGACCCCGGCGAAGGCGCCGCCGAACTTCCCGATCGGTGTGCGGACGGCGTCGACCACGTACACGTCGCGGACGGTGCGGATGCTCATGGGGGCTCTCCTGGGCGGATCCGTACGAGCGGCGGCGCCTCGGTACCGGTGTCGGCAGCCCGAAACGCCCCCGGGCACGCCCGGTGGGGCGCGCCCGCAGTCTCCGTCCGCCCGTCACCCCCTGTCAACGGGCTCCGGGCGGCGGCTGCGGGTCAGGACCACGGCCGGGGCCGGGGCCGGGGCCGGGGCCGGGGCCAGGGCCAGGGCCAGGGCCAGGGCCAGGGCCAGGGCCAGGCTCAGGTGGACTCGCGGTGGAGGGCGACCGCCGCCATCAGGTCGTGGCGTTCGGTGACCTCGGCGGGCTCCCGGACCGCCTGGTCCACCAGGGCCGCGAGATGGTCGCCGGTCGGCAGCTCGATCTGCACCGTGCTCAGCCGCGGCCGCAGCAGCCGGCCGATCAGCAGGTCGTCGGCGCCGATGACGGCGACGTCCTCGGGGATGCGCAGTCCCGCGTCGAGGAACGCCCGCATCAGCAGCATCGCGTACTCGTCGTTGTACGCGAACACCGCGTCCAGGCCGAGCGAGCCCCACCGGGCCGCGAGCGCCCCCGCCGACTCCTCCGAGTACGCCATCGGGAGCGCCCGGACCTCGGCGCCCTCGACGGACCGGGCGCCCTCCAGCCGCGGCGCGGAGAACAGCTCCAGGCCCTCCTCCTCGGGCACCACCACGCCGATCCGGCGCCGGCCCCGCTCCACCAGGTGCGCGGCGGCCCGGACGCCGACCTCCGTCTGGTCCATGACCAGCGCGTGCGCTCCGGGGACGCTCACCGGCCCCATCGTTATCACCGCCCGGGCCCCGGCCCGCTTGAGCGTGGCGACGTTGTGCGCGGAGAGGGTGATCTCGCCGAGGGAGATCACCGCGACCGGCCGCAGCTCGGCCCAGGCGCGCGCGGCCTCGTCGCCGCCGAGGCCGAGGCTGCCGTACTGGACCACCGTGTAGTCGAGGCGGCGCAGGGCCCACTGGAGCTCGTTCAGGAAGGTGCTGTACAGCGGCCCGATGGGCACGTGCGAGGCGGGCAGCAGCACGATCCGCGTGTGCCCGGCGCGCAGGCTGCGGGCGGCGGCGTGCGGGACGTACCCGAGCTCCTCCGCGGCCTCGCGCACCTTGCGGCGGGTCGGCTCGCTGATGCGCACGGCCTCCGCGTTGTTCAGCACGTACGAGACCGTCGCGCGCGACACGCCCGCACGTCGGGCCACGTCGGCGCTGGTCGGCGCGGGGGGCGGGGTGTTCGGTGACTGAGACATTGCCGTGGCATCTTTCCAGACCGGTTGCGACAGAGGGCTGGCGGATGGCCGGAAGCGAATGCCCCAACCGGCGCGTCCCCTCCGCGGGCCCCGACCGGGTGCCCAGGAGCACCCGCGGCAGGGCCTCGGCAGCCGTCGGCCTGGGCCTGCCCTTCGGCTCCGCCCTCGGCGCCCTGCCCGGCGCCGCCTTCTGCGAGGACTACCGCACCGGCTCCCTCGTCTTCGGCGCGCTCGGCGCGGGCGCGGCGGTGCTGATGCCGCTGACCAGCGTGGCGATGGCCGTCCACACCGTGGTCGGCGGCTACCACTCCGACCGGTTCGACCGCTTCCGGCCGTGTCGGCCCGTTGGACGGCCATGCGGGCCTTCGCCGTCGTCAACGGGATCGCCTTCGGCTGCTACATGGCCGTGGACACCGCAAACCCGGCCTGTGGCGCGCATCGGGCGATCCTCCGGCAGATCCCCGGCCGTCGTCCTGCGATCTCCTTCCCCCTCTCCACTCACCGATCCGCCCGAGGTGCTTGCCCGGTCCAGAGCCGCTCCGAGGGAGAAGATCCG
Organism: Streptomyces sp. NPDC060031; assembly: GCF_042736805.1. NCBI lineage: Bacteria > Bacillati > Actinomycetota > Actinomycetes > Kitasatosporales > Streptomycetaceae > Streptomyces > Streptomyces sp. NPDC060031. The sequence goes on along the minus strand of NZ_JBHWVM010000059.1, from coordinate 28,628 downwards.
TGCGATGAACCCGCGTCGGGGACTTCAGCGGCTCTACGGCGTCCTTGGAGGGATGGGTCCAGCAGCTCTCGACCGGTCCCCTTTACCGTCTCTTTCTACCGATCGGTAATGGGGAGGTCCGGTGTCGGTTACTTCTATTTCCAGTGTTTCCGTTGGCTCAACGGGCTTGGCGCCTTCGAGTCCATTCATCCCGAGGTCCACTTCCGCGGTGCTTTCCGCCATGCCTTCCGCCTTGCCCTCCGGCCTGGCGGAAATGGCGGCCGCGCTCGCCGAAGGCAGCGTTTCCGCACGGCAGTTGACGGAGCGGACGCTGCGCCGCATCGCCGCCGCGCAGCCGGAGCTCAACGCCTTCCGGATCGTCCGCGCCGAGGCCGCCCTCGCGGAGGCCGACGCGGCGGACCGGCGGCTCGCCGCCGGGGAGCGGCTGCCGCTGCTGGGGGTGCCGATCGCCGTCAAGGACGACATGGACGTGGCCGGGGAGCCGACCGCGTTCGGCTGCGCAGGGGAGTTCCCGCCGAAGGCCGCGGACAGCGAAGCGGTACGAAGGCTGCGCGCGGCCGGCGCGGTCATCGTCGGCAAGACCCAGACCCCGGAGTTGGGCCAGTGGCCCGTCACCGAGAGCCGGGCCTTCGGGGAGACCCGCAACCCCTGGAACCCCGGCTACACGCCCGGCGGCTCCTCGGGCGGCTCGGCCGCGGCCGTCGCCGCCGGGCTGGTGCCGGCGGCGCTGGGCTCCGACGGGGCGGGGTCGATCCGCATTCCCGCGGCCTGGACCCACCTGATCGGGGTGAAGCCGCAGCGCGGACGCATTTCCACCTGGCCGGAGCCCGAGGCCTTCCACGGGCTCACGGTCAACGGCGTACTGGCCCGCACCGTCGCCGACGCGGCGCTCCTGCTGGACGCCGCGAGCGGCCCGAACCCGGGCGACCTGCACTGCCCGCCGCAGATCTCGGCGGTGGAGGCGGTCAGGCGCGCCCCGCGCCGGATGCGGATCGCGCTGTCGTTCGGGATGCCGTTCACGGCCACGCCCAAGTCCCTTGACCCCGAGGTCCGTTCGGCGGTGGAGCGGCTGGCCGGGCGGCTGGAGTCGCTGGGCCACGAGGTCGTCCCCGAGGACCCCCGCTACGGCCTGATCGGCCTGAGCTTCGTACCCCGCGGCACCGGGGGCGTACGGGAGTGGGCCTCCCGGGTCCCCGACCCGGCGCTGCTGGATCCGCGCACCCGGGAGTCGGCGCGCACGGGCCGGCTGCTGGGCGGCCTGCCGCTACGGGTGTCCCGCCGGGCGGAGGAGGGCCTGCGCAAGCGGGTGGGCCGGATCTTCGGGCGGTTCGACGTGGTGCTCACCCCGACGACGGCCACACCACCCCTGCGGATCGGGGCCCTGGCGGGGCTGGGCGCCATGGCCACGGACCGGGCGATGATCGCCGCGGCCCCGTACGCCTGGACCTGGAACGTCCTTGGCTGGCCGGGAGTCAACGTCCCGGCGGGCTTCACCACCGACGGCCTCCCCCTCGGAGCCCAACTCCTGGGCGGCTACGGCTCGGAGCCCCGCCTGCTGAGCCTGGCGGCTGAATTGGAGGCGGCGGAGGGCTGGGCCGCGAGGTGGCCGGGAGTGGGGTGACCCCACGACCGGCGAGAGCCGACCCGCGGGAGCCGACCCGCGAGAGCCGGTCCCGCGACCCCCGCCCCCGACCCAGTAACCTCACCCGGATGACGGCACTTTCACACCACGGCTCCGGCCACGTCGAGCAGCCCGGCCGTGACGGCGGGACGGCCACCACCGAGGCGGATCCGCACGCCATCGGCCCGGTGCAGACCTCGTACGCCCCCGACCGTGACGGGGACCCCGATCCCGGCGAGATCGTCTGGACCTGGGTCCCCTTCGAGGAGAACGACGGGCGGGGCAAGGACCGGCCCGTGCTGGTCGTGGCGCGGGAGGCGGGCGGGACCCTGCTCGCGGTGCAGCTCTCCAGCAAGCGGCACGACCACGACCGGGAGTGGGTCCCCATCGGGACCGGGCCGTGGGACGGCGCCGGCCGGGAGTCCTGGGTGGACGTGGACCGGGTGCTGAGGGTGCACGAGGCGGGCATGCGGCGCGAGGCGTGCGCCCTGGACCGCGGCCGGTTCCAGCTGGTCGTGGACCGACTGCGCGAGCGCTACGGCTGGCGGTAGCCGGGCGGGAGGGCGGCCCGGCCCGGTCCGCGGGTCAGGCAGCCCATCCCCGGAACGCGCGCTCGAAGGCCTCCCGCGGCTGCGGCTTGCGGTCGAGCACGCCGAACACCACCCGTTCGAACACCCCCGCGAAGCGGCCGGCCAGGAGCGCCCGGAAGGCCTCCGCCACCTCGGCCGGGTCGTTCTGGAAGACCCCGCACCCCCAGGCGCCCAGCACGAGCCGCCGGTAGCCGTGCAGCGCCGCCACCTCGAGGACGAGTTCCGCGCGGCGGGCCAGGGCCGCCGGGATCTCGGCCGCCCGCTCTGGTTCCTGGCGCCGGATCGTGCCCGCGTTCGGGGCCGGGGAGGTGAGGAAGCCCGCCCGGAACGGGGTCTCCAGCAGTTCGCCCCGGTCGTCGCGGAAGACGGGCACCCCGGGCGAGTGAATCACCCGGTCGGTGTAGAAGGTGCTGCGTTCGGCGCGGTGGACCTCGTAGTACTCCGGTGCCTCCAGCAGGGTCTCGTAGAGGGCCGACGCGCGGCACAGCGCCTCCTCCTGGGCCTTGGCCCCGCGGACGTACCCGCCCCCGGGATTGCGGGCCGAAGCGAAGTTCAGCACCGCGACCGGGGAGGCCTCGGGCCAGTCGGACGCGAGCCTGCGGGCTGCGACCGTGCTGCTCTCGTCCGTGACCTCCACGGCCGTCGTGCCGACTCCGGCAGGAAGGTTCTCATCTGGAATGACCTGGTTTGGTCCATATATCCTGGTTCCTGCCTTGGCTTCCGCCACGGCGGCGGCGAGCGACAGCTGCCGTCCCGACGGCGTCCGGTAACACCCGGCCGCCACGATCTCCGCGTTCTCCCGCGCGATCTCGCGCAATCTGCTGCTCATGCCGTGATCTTCCGCGCCACCGGCATGCGGGGCAACGGGATTTGCGCCCGAAGGGACGGGTAGGCACGGGTGATGTCACGGCCGACGACAGGAGACGAGGACCCGGTCATGTCCCAAGACTCGCCCGCGCCCCACGCGCCGCACCGCGCACCGCCCCACGCGCTGCCCCGTGCACTGCCCGATGCACCACCCCCCGCGCCGCCCCGCGCCGACCGGACCCGCGACGCGCGGCTGACCGAAACCGCCGCCGAGGAGCTGATCCACGGCATCTGTTTCAAGACGGGCCCGCCCCGGCTCCTCGGTGCCGAGCTCGAATGGCTGGTGCTCGACGCCGAGCGCCCCGGGCAGCCCCTGCCCCACGAGCGGCTCGCCGCCGCGCACGACGCGGCCCGCGCCCTGCCGCTGCGTTCCCGGGTCACCGTCGAGCCCGGCGGGCAGCTGGAGCTCAGCTCGGCGCCCGCCGCCTCCCTCACCGAGTGCGTCAACGGCCTCCAGGCCGACCTGACCGCCGTACGGGGCGCCCTGCGCACCCAGGGCCTGGTCCTGGCCGGCCTCGGCCAGGACCCGCGCCGCCCGTACCGCCGGATGCTGACCAGCAGCCCGCGCTACGCGGCGATGGAGGCCTACTTCGACCGCACCGGCCCGGCCGGCCGGGCCATGATGTGCGCCACCGCTTCCGTACAGGTCTGCGTGGACGCCGGCCAGGAGGAACCGGGCCCGCTCGGCCACGGCCGGCGCTGGCGGCTCGCGCACCTCGTCGGCGCGGTGCTGGTCGCCGCGTTCGCCAACTCGCCCGGAGGCGTGGGCCCGTACGCCGGCTGGCGCTGTTCCCGCCAGGGCATCTGGAGCGACCTCGACACCCGGCGCACCCTGGCCCCGCCGCTGGACGCGGAGCCGCGGGCGGCGTGGACCCGGCAGGTGCTGGACACCGAGGTGATGTGCCTACGGTCCGAGGGTGACGGGCCCTGGACCGCGCCCCGGGGGCTGACCTTCCGCGACTGGCTCCGGACGGGCGGCCCGCGCCCGGTCACCGTCGAGGACCTGCACTACCACCTGACCACGCTGTTCCCTCCCGTACGCCCCCGCGGCCACCTCGAACTGCGCATGATCGACGCGCAGCCCGGTGACGACGGCTGGCTGGTCCCGGTCGCCGTCGTCCATGCGCTGTTCGACGACCCGGAGGCCGCCGAGACCGCGTACCGGGTGGCGAAGGCACTGGCCGACACCCACGGGCCACAGCCCGCGCCCCGCAATCCGCTGTGGCGCTCGGCCGCCCGCCACGGCCTGGCCGACCCGGAGCTGCGCGCGGCCGCCAAGGCCTGTTTCCGGGCCGCGGCCGGGGCGCTGCCCCGGCTCGGCGCGAGCGCCCATGTGCGGGACACCGTCGCGGAGTTCACCGACCGCTACGTACGACGCGGCCGCTGTCCGGCCGACGACCCGCCCCCGTACCGGCCGACCGGCGGGGAGGCGCTCGCATGACCACCGAACCGGAACTGCTGCGCGAGCGCGCCGTCCGCGCCCTGACCGAGGCCCGCGTCCGCACCGCCGGGCTCACCGACGCCGTGTCCGACCAGGACCTGACCGCCCAGCACTCCCCCCTCATGTCGCCCCTGGTCTGGGACCTGGCGCACATCGGGAACATGGAGGAGCTGTGGCTGCTGCGCCAGGTGGCGGGGCGCGAGTCGATGCGCCCCGAGATCGACCCGCTGTACGACGCCTTCGAGCATCCCCGCGCCGAGCGGCCGAAGCTGCCGCTGCTGGGGCCCGAGGAGGCCCGCCGGTACACGGCGGAGGTGCGCGGGCGGGTCTTCGACCTGCTGGAGCACACCCCGCTGGAGGGCACGGCCCTGCTGGCCGACGGCTATGTCTTCGGGATGATCGCCCAGCACGAGCAGCAGCACGACGAAACGATGTTGATCACCCATCAGCTACGGCAGGGGGCGGCGGTACTGGCCGCCCCGGATCCCGGACCCCCGCAGGGCCCCGCGCCGCGGGCGCGTGAAGTCCTGGTGCCGGGAGGCCCCTTCACGATGGGCACCTCCGCCGAGCCGTGGTCGCTGGACAACGAACGCCCTGCGCACACAGCGGACATCGGGCCGTTCTGGATCGACACGACTCCGGTGACCAATGCGCAGTACCAGGCATTCATGGCGGACGGCGGCTACCGCGAGGAGCGCTGGTGGGCCGCGGACGGGTGGCGGCAGATCCGCGGAAGCGGCATCGAGGCCCCGCTGTTCTGGCACCGCGAGGCGGACGAGTGGCTGCGCCGCCGCTTCGGCGTGATCGAGCCGGTGCCCGCCGACGAGCCGGTGCTGCACGTCAGCTGGTACGAGGCTGACGCCTATGCCCGCTGGGCGGGGCGCCGGCTGCCCACGGAGGCGGAGTGGGAGAAGGCCGCCCGCCACGACCCGGCGACCGGGCGCTCCACGCGCTACCCGTGGGGCGACGCGGACCCCACTCCCGCGCACGCCAATCTGGGCCAGCGCCATCTGCGCCCGGCCCCCGCGGGCAGCTATCCGGCCGGGGCGTCCCCGCTCGGGGTGCGCCAGCTGATCGGCGACGTGTGGGAGTGGACGTCCTCCGACTTCCTGCCCTACCCCGGATTCCGGGCGTTCCCGTACCGCGAGTACTCGGAGGTGTTCTTCGGCCCCGAGCACAAGGTGCTGCGCGGCGGCTCCTTCGCGGTGGACCCGGTGGCCTGCCGGGGCACGTTCCGCAACTGGGACCTGCCGGTGCGCCGGCAGATCTTCTCCGGCTTCCGGACCGCGCGGGACGGTGATGTCTGATGTGCCGTCACCTCGCGTACCTGGGACCGGTGGTACCGATGGGACGGCTGCTGAGCGAGCCCGAGCACTCGCTGGTGCGGCAGTCCTGGGAGCCCCGCCGACAGCGGCACGGCACCGTCAACGCCGACGGCTTCGGCATCGGCTGGTACGCGCAGGGCGACCCGGTGCCCGCCCGCTACCGGCGGGCCGGGCCGGTGTGGGGCGACCTCACCTTCGCCGACCTGGCCCGGGTGGTGCGCAGCGGTGCGCTGCTCGGGGCCATCCGGGACGCCACGTTCGCGGGGGCGGACGGCGAGGCCGCGGCGACGCCGTTCACGGCCGGACGGTGGCTGTTCAGCCACAACGGAATGCTGCGGGACTGGCCGGACGCGGTGGCTCCGGTGGCGGCCGCCCTGCCGCCCGAAGAACTGCTGTCGCTGGCCGCCCGCACCGATTCGGCGCTGATATGGGCGCTGGTCCTGCACCGGCTGCGCAGCGGCGACGATCTCGGCCCGGCGCTGGCCGGGCCCGTGCGGGAGCTGGCCGGGGCGGCGCCCGGCTCGCGGCTCAATCTGCTGCTGACCGACGGCGAGGCCATCGCGGCCACGGCCTGGGGGGATTCGCTCTGGTACCTGGCCGACGTACCGGGGCAGCGCACGGTGGTGGCGTCGGAGCCGTACGACGACGACTCGCGCTGGTGTGAAGTACCCGACCGGACCCTGCTGACCGCCACCCGGACGAGGGTCGAACTGACCTCGCTCAAGGAGGCCGCACCCAAGGAGGAGAAGCCCCGTGAGTGACTTCCTGCTGACCCGGACCCTCGACGAGCACGCCGCGGAAACGGCACTGCGCCACGACGTGCTGACCGGGCTGGCCCGGTCCCCCAAGGTGCTGCCGCCGAAGTGGTTCTACGACACCCGCGGCAGTGAACTCTTCGAGCAGATCACCCGGTTGCCCGAGTACTATCCGACGCGCGCCGAGCGGGAGATCCTGCTGGAGCGGGCCCGGGAGATCGCCTCGGTGAGCGGCGCCCGCACCCTGGTGGAACTGGGCTCCGGTTCCTCGGAGAAGACCCGGCACCTGATCGAGGCGATGCCCGCACTGGACACGTACGTGCCGGTCGATGTGAGCGAGAGCGCGCTCAAGGGCGCGGCGCAGACGCTGCTGGCGGCGCATTCGGGGCTGCGGGTGCACGCGTTGCTGGCCGATTTCACCAAGCCGCTGCGGCTGCCGGACTCCCCCGGACCGCGGCTGGTGGTGTTCCTGGGCGGCACGGTCGGGAACCTGCTGCCGCCGGAGCGTGCCGTGTTCCTGGCGGACGTGCGGGCGATGCTCGCGCCCGGGGACGCGCTGCTGATGGGCACGGACCTGGTGAAGGACGAGGCCGTGCTGGTGGCGGCGTACGACGATGCGCAGGGGGTGACGGCCGAGTTCAACAAGAACGTACTGACCGTCATCAACCGGGAGTTGGGGGCGGACTTCCACACCGCCGACTTCGCGCACGTGGCGGTGTGGAATCGGGAGCAGGAGTGGATCGAGATGCGGCTGCGGGCCCGGTCGGAGCTGCTGGTGAAGGTGCGGGAGCTGGATCTGGAGGTGCCCTTCGCGGTGGGTGAGGAGATCTTGACGGAGGTCTCCGCGAAGTTCCGTCAGGCGGGGGTGCGGAAGGAACTGGCGTCGGCTGGGCTTGAGTTGACCCACTGGTGGACGGATGCGGCGGGTCGCTTCGCACTGTCGCTGTCGGTCGCGAACGGGGTCGGCACCGACGGCCGTGAGGGTACGCCGGACAGCATCGGCCGCTCGGCCCCGCCGCACACGGCCGCCTGAGCGGCGGCCGCGAGGTCCCGCCGGTCCGCGTACCGGCCCGGCGGGATCCGCGGCAGCAGCAGGACCTCGGCCCGCACCCCGCGGGCCCGCGCGATCCGCCACAGCGAGGCGGTCAGCGGATCGTCCCCGACGAAGGCGGGCGCCCCGGCCGGGCTCCCGTCCGACAGCCGGTACGCGAGCCGTACCGGCTGTACGGGGACCCGCGCGTCCAGCGCGGACTGGAAGGCGGCCCGCCGGAAGGTCCCTTGGGCGCGCCCGCACCAGGTGGAGCCCTCGGGGTAGACGGTGATCCGGTCACCGGCCAGCAACGCGCGGGTGACGGTCTCGACGGTGGCGGGCAGGGCCCGGATCCGGTCGCGTTCGATGAACAGGGTCCCGGCCTGCCCGGCGAGCCGGCCGAGCACCGGCCAGCCGCGGATGTCGCTCTTGGCCAGCATCCGGCAGGGCAGCACGGCGACGACGAGCGGGATGTCGAGCCAGGAGATGTGGTTGGCGACGATCAGGCGGGCGCCGTCCGGCCCCGGACTCCCCTGCACGGTGATCCGTATCCCGAAAACACCCAGCAGCACGGCGGCCCAGGCCCGCGCCACCGCGTGCCGGGGGCGTTCGGGCAGCAGCCGGACGGGCGGGGCGCCCAGGATCCCCAGCAGGATCACGGCGACGGCGGCGCCGAGCCGGAGCACCGCGCGCGGCACGCCCGCCGTGCGCCCCTCGTGGCCCGCGCAGGCCTCGGGGGTACAGGGCGAGGTGGGCAGCCAGGTGCTCATGCGCCCGGGACGAGCGAGAGGAAGTGCTTGAGGTAGCGGGGGTTGGTGCGGCGCAGGGAGAGCAGGACGTACAGGTCGGCGCAGCCGAACTCGGCGTCGAGGGCGGGCTCGCCGCAGACCCAGGCGCCCAGGCGCAGGTAGCCGCGCAGCAGCGGGGGCAGCTCCACGCGGTCGGGGAAGGCGATGCCCTCGGGGTTCCAGGGCAGGTGCGGGGTGACCCGGTACTCGGCGGGGGCGAGGCTGCGGGTGAGGACGTGTCCGCGGGCGGCGGCCGCGAGGGCGCCGCCGTCGGCGAGCGGTATCGAGCAGCAGCCGGCGAGCCAGTTGTGGCCGGAGCGGTCCATGTAGCGGGCGAGACCGGCCCAGATCAGGGCGATGACGGCGCCGTTGCGGTGGTCGGGGTGGACGCAGGAGCGGCCGACCTCGACGAGGTCGGAGCGGATCGGGTCGAGGGCGGAGAGGTCGAACTCGCCCTCGGAGTAGAGGCGTCCGGCGACGGCGGCCCGCTCGGGGGGCAGGATCCGGTAGGTGCCGGCGACCTGCTCGGTCTCCTCGTCGAGGACGATGAGGTGATCGCAGTACGCGTCGAAGGCGTCGGAGTCGAGTCCGGGCTCGGGCCCGTCGAGGCGGGCGCCGAGTTCCCCGGCGAAGACCTGGTGGCGCAGCCGCTGGGCGGCGCGGACCTCGTCCTCGGTGCGGGCGAGGCGTACGGCGTAGCGGGGTGCCGGGGCGGTGACGGTGGCCTGAACCGGCCGCAGGGGGGATTCTGCGGCCGGCGACAGGGGGGCGATGGTCATGGCGGCTCCTGATCCGGGCACGGAGTGCCGGGCCCGCGGGTGTGCGGCCCGGCTCCTTTACTTCTTCCGTGACTGGCTGGATTCGACATGACCGCTCCGCGGCCCTCGGATGTGCGGACGCTGAACTCGGCGGACGCCTTGCCTGACCAGAGGATCAGCGGCGCGGGCGGGGCGTGGCGGGGCGGGGCGGGGCGGTGCGGGGCGGTGCGGGATCAGCGGTCGGAGCTGAGGACCTTGCTGATGCTGCCCGAGGCCGCCGTCGCGGCCTGCCTGGGGTCCTGACCGGTGAGCACGGCCGTCATGAACGGCTTGATCGGGTTCTCGGCCTCGACCTCGGCCCAGCGGGCGGACTTCGGGGTGGCCCGGCCCTGGGCGGCGCCGGGGGCCATGGCGGCGGCGCCCTCGTTGCCCTCGACGACGTGCGCGAGGGTGGTCTTGTTCGGTACGTAGCTCATCGTGCGGGCGAGCTCGGTCTGCCATTGCTCGCTGACCAGGGCCGTGATCAGGTCGACGGCGTTCTTCCGGCTCTTCGTCCGCTCCGGGATGATCAGGTCGGAGCCGCCGGTGAAGACGGAGCCGACCTTCTCGGAGGTCTTGCCGGGGATCGGGAAGAAGCCGAGCTTGCCCTTGAGCTCCGGGTTGGCGGCCTCGATCGCGGCGGCCTGGCCGGGCGGGGCGATGATCTGCGCGACCCGGCCGCGGGCGAAGACCTCGGACTGCGGGGGCGTCTCCTCGTCTGCGTCCTTCGGGCCGTCGCCGAGGGCCTGGAGCTGCTTGTAGAACTCCATGCCCGCCAGGGCCTTCTCGTCGTCGAGGGTGCCGACCCACTGGCCGCCGGTCTCGACGGCGAGTTCGCCGCCCTCGTCCCACACGAAGCCGGCGAGGACGTACCAGTTCTGGCCCGCGAGGTAGATGCCCTGCTGGCCGCCCTTGTCGAGCTTCTGGGTGGCCGTGATCCACTCCGCGCGGTTCTTGGGCGTGGCCTTGATCCCCGCGTTCGCGAAGAGTTCCTTGTTGTAGATCACCACGCGGTTGGCGGCGTACCAAGGGATGCCGTACTGGGCGCCGTTGATGCTGCCGGGGTCGGCGAGGCCCTTGAGCCAGTCCCTGCTGCCCCAGTTGCGCAGTCCCTCCAGGGTGAGCTCGCAGAGCCCGCCGGTCTCGACGTACTGGGCGACCTGGGTGTTGCCGACCTCGATGACGTCGGCGCCCTCCTTGGCCGTCCCGTCGAGCACGGCGTTGACCTTGTCGCCGATGCCCGTCCATTCCTGGATCTTCACGTCGAGGTCGATGCCGGGATGTTCCTTCTCGAACGACGCGGTGAAACCGGCGACGAAGTCCTGCGACGCGCTGCCCTTCATCAGCCAGAGCGTCACCTTCTGCGGTCCACCGCCCGATGCGGCCAGCCGGCCGCAGCCGGTGAGGGCGGCCGCGGCCGCGAGGGCGGTGCACACGGCGATGAAGCGCATCTTCACGAGGGTCACCTTCTGGGGGTTCGATCTCAGATGGCTTGAAATTGGCATAGACCAATGGGGCGGTCAAGCCCCTTTCGCTCGTGATTGCCGAGCCAAAGTTCGCGGACCCGGACTTACTGGGGCACCGTGGAACAAGGCAAAAGCCCCCCAGTGTCGGGAGACCTCCATGTCCAATCACACGTACCGGGTCACCGAGATCGTCGGCACCTCCCACGAGGGCATCGATCAAGCCATCCGCAATGGCGTCGCCCGCGCGGGCGAGACGCTCCACAACCTTGACTGGCTTGAGGTGATCCAGATCCGCGGGCACATCGAGAACGGCGAGATCGCGCACTACCAGGTCGGACTGAAGGTCGGATTCCGCCTCGACGGCGAGAACTGAGGCAGGACGGGGGCGTGCCCTGGCCAGGGCACCCGAAGCAAGGCCAGGACTGAGACCGGGGCTTCCCCCGAGGCGCCCGGGCGCGGCCCGACGTCCGATGCCCGACGCCCGGCGTTCGGCGTTCGGCGTTCGGCACCTCAGGTGCGGCCCTCGCCCTCCTGGGCGGTCTTGAGCTCCGGCGCGTCCGCCGCCCAGTCCGCCAGGACCACCCGGAATCCGGCCGCACGGGCCGACTGGCACACCAGCTCGTCGTCGTCCACGAGCATCCGCACCTCCCGCCCCCGGGAGATCCGCTTCAGCACCTCCAGCTTCGTGGTCCGGGCCGGCCGCCGGTCCTGGTTCCCGCGCATCCACAGCCGCCCCTCGGGCAGCCCGTGCCGGGTCAGCCATTCGGCCGTGTCCGCGCGGCACCGCTCCGGACGGCCGGTCAGGTACACCACCTCGCAGTCCGCGGCGCTCTCCACCGCCAGGGCGATCCCGCGCGCGAGCGGCGGATCGGCCGGGGCCGCCCCGAAGAAGCCCTCCCAGTCCCGGGGCCGGCGCTCGAGGAAGTGCTGGCGGTGATCGGTGTCGGCCAGGGTGTTGTCGATGTCGAAGACGGCCAGCGGCCGACGGTTGTTGATCTCGCTCATGGACCCCAGCGTAGGCAGCGCCCCGGCCCGCACACGGGGAATCCCCGGGGCCGGCGGGCGTTGAGCACTGTGTGATGCGAAAACTCTCGATACTCGACCGGTCCCGCACCCGCGAGGGCCACCCGGCCCCGCAGGCCCTTCGGGACACCGTGGAGCTGGCCCGCAGGGCGGACGCGCTCGGCTACCACCGCTTCTGGGTGTCGGAGCACCACAGCGTCCCCGGGGCCGCGGGCTCCGCGCCGACCGTGCTGGCCGCCGCCGTCGCCGGAGCGACCCGGCGGATCCGCGTCGGCACGGGCGGGGTGATGCTGCCCAACCACCAGCCGCTGGTGGTCGCGGAGCAGTTCGGGGTCCTGGAGTCGCTGTTCCCCGGCCGGATCGACATGGGCCTCGGCCGCTCCGTCGGCTTCACCGGCGGGATCCGGCGCGCCCTGGGCCGCGACACCGGGGACGCCGACCGTTTCGAGGAGCAGCTGGCCGAGCTGCTGGGCTGGCTCGACGGTACCCAGCGGGCGCATCCCGAGGTGCACGCCCGGCCCGCCGAGGGGCTGCGGATCCCGGCCTACGTGCTGGCCACCGGCGAGGGCGCCGGGATCGCGGCGCGCGCCGGGCTGCCGCTGGTGGTGGGCGATCTGCGCACGCGCGCCCGGGTGGCGGAGATCATCGAGGGCTACCGCGAGGAGTTCCGGCCCTCCGCCCGGGGCGCGGAGCCGTACGTGGTCGTCTCCGGGTCGGTCGCGGTCGCCGCCACCGCCGAGGCCGCCCGGCGGATCCTGGTCCCCGAGGCCTGGTCCCTCGCGTACTCCCGCACCCACGGCAGCTTCCCGCCGCTGCGCCCCGCCGAGGAGGTCGAAGCCCTGGCCATGACCCCCAAGGAGCGCGAGTTGTACGAGGGCGCCCTCGCCGGGCACGTCCACGGTACGCAGGAGCAGGTCGCGGAGCAGCTGGCCGAGGTGGCGGAGCTGACCGGAGCGGACGAGCTCCTGGTCACCACCTCCACGTACGACCGTACGGCCCTGCTGGACTCCTACGAGAGGCTCGCCCGCATCGCCGGAGCGTGACCCTGCGACCTCGAACGCCGGTGCCCCCTAAAATGGGACGAATGCACGACTCCACGCAGGATGCTCCGGCCGGCCCGACCATTGCCTCCGGCCCGATCGTTCCCGCCGGCCCCTCGGGTCCCGCGCCCCACGACCCGTTCGTACGGGTCCGCGGCGCCCGGGAGCACAATCTGCGCGGAGTCGACGTGGACATCCCGCGCGATGCGCTGACCGTGTTCACCGGGGTCTCGGGCTCCGGCAAGAGCTCGCTGGCCTTCGGGACGCTCTACGCCGAGGCCCAGCGCCGGTACTTCGAGTCCGTGGCACCGTACGCCCGCCGGCTGATCCACCAGGTCGGCGCGCCGAAGGTGGACTCCATCACCGGACTGCCTCCCGCCATTTCACTGGAGCAGCGGCGCTCGTCCCCCGGCTCCCGCTCCTCGGTCGGGACGGTGACCCTGCTGTCCAACTCCCTGCGGATGCTGTTCTCACGGGCCGGCACCTACCCCCCGGGCGCCGAACGGCTGGACTCTGACGCCTTCTCCCCCAACACCGCGGCCGGCGCCTGCCCTTCCTGTCAGGGGCTCGGCCGGATCCACCACACGAGCGAGGAACTCCTCGTCCCCGAACCGCAACTGTCGATCCGTCAAGGCGCCATCGCGGCCTGGCCCGGAGCCTGGCAGGGCAAGAACCTGCGGGACGTCCTGGAAGCCCTCGGCCACGACGTGGACGCGCCCTGGCGGAAGCTGCCCGCCGCGGAGCGGGAGTGGATCCTGTTCACCGAGGAGCAGCCGGTGGTGACGGTCCACCCGGTGCGGGAGGCCGACCGGATCCAACGGCCGTACCAGGGAACGTACATGAGCGCCCACCGCTATGTGATGCGGACGTTCGCGGACAGCAAGAGCGCCACCCTGCGGGCCCGCGCCGAGAAGTTCCTCACCGATTCGCCCTGCCCGGTGTGCGAGGGGCGGCGGCTGCGCCCGGAGGCCCTGTCCGTGACCTTCGCCGGCCGCACGATCGCGGAGCTGGCGGCGCTTCCGCTGACCGCGCTGGACGCGGTCCTGGCGAGCGCGGGCGCCTCCGGAGGCGGGGGCGGTGAGGCCGCCAGGGTGCTGGGCGAGGACCTGCGCTCGCGGATCGCGCCCGTCACCGAGCTCGGGCTCGGCTACCTGAGCCTGGACCGCACCGCGCCCAGCCTGTCGGCGGGCGAGCTGCAGCGGCTGCGGCTGGCGACGCAGTTGCGGTCGGGGCTGTTCGGGGTGGTGTACGTGCTCGACGAGCCGTCGGCGGGGCTGCACCCGGCCGACACCGAGGCGCTGCTCGGCGTACTGGACCGGCTCAAGGAGGCGGGGAACACGGTGTTCGTCGTGGAGCACCACCTTGACGTGGTGCGGCACGCCGACTGGCTGGTGGAGGTCGGGCCGCTGGCCGGGGAGCACGGTGGTCGGGTGCTGCACAGCGGGCCGCCCGAGGCGCTGGCCGGGGTCGCGCAGTCCGCGACGGCGCGCCACCTCTTCGCGGGGCAGGGGCCCTCGGCCGAGGCCGGCCCCCCGCGCCCGGTGCGGACGGCGACCGGCTTCGTGCGGCTGAGCGGCATCGACCGCCACAACCTCCGCGACGTCTCGGCCGAGTTCCCGCTCGGCGTGTTCACGGCGGTGACCGGGGTGTCGGGTTCGGGCAAGTCCACGCTGGTGGGTCAGGCGCTCGCGCAGGAGGTCGCGGAGCGGCTGACGGACCCCGGGTTCCCGGTACGGCGCCTGGTGGAGGTGGACCAGAAACCGATCGGCCGTACGCCGCGCTCCAACCTGGCCACGTACACGGGGCTGTTCGACGTGGTGCGCAAACTCTTCACGGCGGCGCCAGAGGCGAAGGCGCGCGGCTGGAAGGCGGGCCGGTTCTCCTTCAACGTGCCGGGCGGCCGCTGCGAAACCTGCCAGGGCGAGGGCTTCGTGTCGGTGGAGCTGCTCTTCCTGCCCAGTACGTACGCCCCGTGCCCCGAGTGCGCGGGCGCCCGGTACAACTCCGAGACACTGGAGGTCCGTTACGCGGGCCTGAACATCGCCGAGGTGCTCGGGCTGACGGTGGAGGCGGCGACGGCCTTCTTCGCGGAGGTCCCGGCGGCGGCGCGCAGCCTGCGCGCGCTGGAGGAGATCGGGCTGGGGTACCTGCGGCTCGGCCAGCCGGCCACCGAGCTGTCGGGCGGCGAGGCGCAGCGGATCAAGCTGGCGGCCGAGCTCCAGCGGCTGCGCCGCGACCACACCCTGTACCTGCTGGACGAGCCGACGGCCGGGCTCCACCCCGCCGATGTGCTGGTGCTGCTGCGGCAGTTGCACGGCCTGGTGGACGCCGGGCATTCGGTGGTGGTCGTGGAGCACGACATGGCGGTGGTGGCGGGCGCTGACTGGGTCGTCGACCTCGGCCCGGGCGGCGGCGCGGACGGCGGCCGCGTCGTGGCCGCGGGGACTCCGGCCGACGTGGCCCGCGCCCCCGGCAGCCGTACGGCGGGCCACTTGGCGCGAGCTGTCGCTTCCCGGGGTTGAGCCTTCCGGAGCTCGGCCTCCCGGACCGGCGGTGCGGTCCGGTGCGGTGCGGTCCGGTGCGGTGCGGTGCGGTGCGGTTCAGGCGGGCTTGGCGAAGTTCCCGTAACCCTGCCAGTCGAGGACCACGCACTGTTCGTCGCCGAGGACCCAGGCGTCGTGACCGGGGTCTATCTGGAGGAAGTCCCCGGGCTCTATCTCGACGCTCTCGCCGTCGTCCATGACGACCTTCATGCGGCCGCTGACCATGTAGCCCACGTGGGCGGCCTGGCAGCTGTCGGTCCCGGCGATGGGCTTGATGTGCTTCGACCACTGCCAGCCCGGCTCGAACACGGCCCGGCCCACCGGTCCGTGATCGGTGTCGATCAGGTCGAGCTTGCCCGTGCCGTCCTCGAACTGACGCGTCTCATCCGCGGAATCGAAGCCCTTGTGCACGATTCCAGCCATGATCATTTACCTCCGCGGCGCACAACCTGCCCCGAGTCCACTTCTCAGCGTACGCCCGTACCGCGGGGTCGCTCAGGCGTCGCCCGGCAGCAGGTGCTGCGGCACCTCCCGGAAGCTCCACACACCTTGTTGACGGGTGAACATCCACACCAGGTCATAGCGGTCGGGCCAGGTGGCGGGCACGCCGAGGACCCCGTGCACGCCCAGGGCCGCGATGAGGCGGGGGATGCCGGTGTGCTCCCAGCACACGAGGACGGGCATCCGCGCGGCGAGCACGGCCCGGCCGAGGGCGGGCTCGGCGCCGAGGGCGAACTCGGTGCGGACCGGCGTGCGCAGCGCCGTGGCCAGCGCCTCCACGGTCTGACGGCACCGGGCGGGCGCACCGGTCTTGCCACCGGTCGCGAAGACGGCCCCGGGGCGCGGCAGCGCGGCGCCGCGGGCCGGCGGGAAGAGGGCGGGGAGCTCCTGGGCCCGGCGCCAGCCCCGGCCGGCCAGGAACCCGGGGTCCTCGTTGCCCTCTTCGTCCTCGCCGGTGTCCCCGGCGTACGGCTTCTCGGCGTGCCGGATCACCATGACCAGTGCGTCCTTGGCGGCCCCGGGGCCGGGGGCCGGGCTGCGGGGGTGCTCCTCGGCGCAGCCGGCCGCCGCGAGCGGGGCGAGGGCGGCGGCCAGCACGGTTCGGCGCCGCGGTCCGGACCCGGTGGGGGCTTGAGGCATGGGCACACTGTCACCCATGCCCGGGAGGGCGGCCGGTCACGGCACGACGGGCGCCGCTGCGATCATCCGATCGGCGGTGTCGGCTCCCGCCCGGTGGACCGGCCCTGCCCGGCCCGGTCCCGCACGACGCCTCCACCAGGCCTCATTCTTATGAAACGCACAGGTCAGCGGGGTCCCTTGCGGACCGCCCGCAGCCACTCCCTGTTCATGGCGGCGATCGACGGGAGGGGGATCCCCTTGGGGCAGGCCGTGGCGCACTCCCCCGTCAGCGTGCAGCCGCCGAAGCCCTCGTCGTCCATGGTCGCCACCATGTCCAGGACCCGGGTCTCCCGCTCCGGCGACCCCTGCGGCAGCACGCCCAGGTGGTTGACCTTCGCCGAGGTGAAGAGCATCGCCGAACCGTTGGGGCAGGCTGCCACGCAGGCACCGCAGCCGATGCACTCGGCGTGCTCGAAGGCCTGGTCGGCGTCGGCCTTGGGCACGGCGGTGGCGTGCGCCTCGGGGGCGGAGCCGGTCGGCGCGGTGATGTAGCCGCCGGCCTGGATGATGCGGTCGAAGGCGCCGCGGTCCACGACGAGGTCCTTGACCACGGGGAACGCGGACGCCCGCCACGGCTCGACGTCGAGGGTGTCGCCGTCGGCGAAGGAGCGCATGTGGAGCTGACAGGTGGTGGTGCGTTCCGGGCCGTGGGCGTCGCCGTTGATGACGAGGCTGCACGCGCCGCAGATGCCCTCGCGGCAGTCGTGGTCGAAGGCGACCGGTTCCTCGCCGCGCAGGATGAGGTCTTCGTTGAGGGTGTCGAGCATCTCCAGGAAGGACATGTCCTTCGAGATGCCGTCGACCTCGTACGAGACCATGGCGCCGGGGGCGTCGGCGTTCTGCTGGCGCCAGACGCGCAGGTTGAGCTTCATGCGTAGCTCCGCTGGGTGGGGTGGACGTACTCGAAGACGAGGTCTTCCTTGTGCAGGACGGGGGCGGCGCCGGCGCCGCCGAACTCCCAGGCGGCCGCGTAGCCGAACTCCTCGTCCTTGCGGGCGGCTTCGCCGTCCGGGGTCTGGGACTCCGCGCGGAAGTGGCCGCCGCAGGACTCGGCGCGGTGGAGGGCGTCGAGGCACATCAGCTCGGCGAGTTCGAGGTAGTCGACGATGCGGTTGGCCTTCTCCAGCGACTGGTTGAACTCCTCGCCGGTGCCGGGGACCTTGACGCGCCGCCAGAACTCCTGCCGGATCTCGGGGATCCGCTCGAGGGCCTTGCGCAGCCCCTCCTCGGTGCGGGCCATCCCGCAGTACTCCCACATGAGTTCGCCGATCTCCCGGTGGAAGGAGTCGGGGGTGCGGTCCCCGTCGACGGCGAGCAGCCGCTCCAGCCGCTCCCGGGTCTCCCCCACGGCGTCGCGCACCTCGGGGTGGGTGTCGTCCACGGCGTCCTGGTGCGGGTGGCGCGCCAGGTAGTCGTTGATGGTGGAGGGGAGGACGAAGTAGCCGTCACCGAGGCCCTGCATCAGGGCGGAGGCGCCGAGGCGGTTGGCGCCGTGGTCGGAGAAGTTCGCCTCGCCGATCGCGAAGAGTCCGGGGACGGTGGTCTGGAGGTCGTAGTCGACCCACAGGCCGCCCATCGTGTAGTGCACGGCGGGATAGATCCGCATGGGGACCTCGTACGGGTCCTCCGCGGTGATCCGCTCGTACATCTCGAAGAGGTTGCCGTACTTCTCGGCGACCTCGTCCTTGCCCATGCGGCTGATGGCGTCGGCGAAGTCGAGGTAGACGCCCTGGCCGCCGGGGCCCACGCCGCGGCCTTCGTCGCAGACGTTCTTGGCGGCGCGGGAGGCGATGTCGCGGGGCACGAGGTTGCCGAAGGAGGGGTAGATCCGCTCCAGGTAGTAGTCGCGCTCCGCCTCGGGGATGTCGGCGGCGGCGCGGGTGTCGCCCTTGGCCTTGGGGACCCAGATGCGGCCGTCGTTGCGCAGGGACTCGCTCATCAGGGTGAGCTTGGACTGGTGGTCGCCGGTGCGCGGGATGCAGGTGGGGTGGATCTGGGTGAAGCAGGGGTTGGCGAAGTAGGCGCCGCGCCGGTGCGCCCGCCAGACGGCGGTCGCGTTGGAGTTCATGGCGTTGGTGGAGAGGTAGAAGACGTTGCCGTAGCCGCCGCTCGCCAGGACGACGGCGTCGGCGTAGTGGGTGTCGACGCGGCCGGTGACGAGATCGCGGGCGACGATGCCGCGGGCCACCCCGTCCACGGTGATCAGGTCGAGCATCTCGGTACGGGCGTGCATCTCCACGTTGCCGGCGGCGATCTGGCGGGAGAGCGCCTGGTAGGCGCCGAGGAGGAGCTGCTGTCCGGTCTGGCCGCGGGCGTAGAAGGTGCGGGACACCTGGACGCCGCCGAAGGAGCGGGTGTCGAGGAGGCCGCCGTACTCGCGGGCGAAGGGGACGCCCTGGGCCACGCACTGGTCGATGATCTCCACGGAGATCTGTGCGAGGCGGTGGACGTTGGACTCGCGGGCGCGGAAGTCTCCGCCCTTGACGGTGTCGTAGAAGAGGCGGTGTACGGAGTCGCCGTCGTTGCGGTAGTTCTTGGCGGCGTTGATCCCGCCCTGCGCGGCGATGGAGTGGGCGCGGCGCGGGGAGTCGGAGAAGCAGAACTGGATGACGCGGTAGCCCTGTTCGGCGAGGGTGGCGCCGGCGGCGCCGCCTGCCAGGCCGGTGCCGACGACGATGATGCGGTGCTTGCGGCGGTTGGCCGGATTGACGAGCTTGGCCTCGAAGCGGCGGCGGTCCCAGCGCTCGGCGATCGGGCCCGCGGGGGCCTTGGTGTCGGCGATGGGCTCGCCGGTGGTGTAGTTCGTATAGGTGCTGCTCATGGTCAGCTCACCACTCCGGTCATGACGGCGACGGGTACGGAGACGAAGCCCGCGAAGAGGACGAGGGCCAGGGCGTTCGCCAGGAACTTCAGCGTCCGGTCGCGTCGGGCGCTGCCCTGGCCGAGGGTCTGCGCGGCGCTCCAGAAGCCGTGGCGGACGTGCAGGCCGAGGGCGGCCATGGCGACGAGGTAGATGGTGTTGCCGTACCAGGTGGAGAAGGTGGCGAGGACGTTCTCGTACGGATGGCCGGCCCAGGCGCGCTCGTTGACGGTGAGCGTGGTCAGGTCGAGCAGGTGCCACACGATGAAGAGCGCGAGGATGATGCCGCCCCAGCGCATCGTGCGCGTCGCGTAGCTCGCGCCGCGGCGCTTGTGGGCGTACTTCACCGGGCGGGCCTTGTTGTCACGGCGGCTGAGCTGGTAGGCGCACACCGCGTGGGCGACGACGGCGGCGACCAGGACCACCCGCACGATCCACAGGGCCCACTCGTGGTGCAGGAAGGGCGCACCGAGGGTGCGCAGCCAGTGGGCGTAGCCGTTGAACTCCTCCGCTCCGAAGAAGATCTTCAGGTTGCCGAGCATGTGCACGACGAGGTAGCCGAGCATGATCAGGCCGGAGACGGCCATCACGGACTTCTTGCCGACGGATGAGTCCCAGAGTGTGCGCGTGGTGGACGGCTGTCGATCCGTCCGCGGTGCCAGAGCCATGCCAGCGACGGTAAGGACCCGGGCGCCGAAAGGTCCAAGACATGATGAGGCTGATCTCGATAGGGATTGCCTATGACGGGGTTAACCTGGGGCCATGCAGTTCCAGCAGCTGGTGTACTTCGTGGCCGTGGCCGAGACCCGGCACTTCACGCGCGCCGCGGAGCGGGAGCACGTGGCCCAGCCCTCGCTCTCGCAGCAGATCAAGGCGCTCGAACGGGAGCTGGGCGCGGAGCTCTTCAGCCGGGCGCGCGGCAACATCGCGCTCACCGACGCGGGCGAGGCCCTGCTGCCGCTGGCCCGGCGGATCCTCGCGGACGCGGACACGGCGCGGCTGGAGGTGCAGGAACTGGCGCAGCTGCGGCGCGGCCGGGTCCGGCTGGGTGCGACGCCGAGCGTGTGCACCGGTCTGCTGCCCGGCGTGCTGCGCACCTTCCATACCGCGCACCCGGGGATCGAGCTGCTGATCGAGGAGAGCGGTTCGCTCGATCTCGTCCGGGAACTCGCGCGCGGGGCCCTGGACCTCGCGCTGATCGCCCTGCCACTGCCGCCCTCGGCGCCGGCGCTGACCACGGTGGAACTGCTGACGGAGGACCTGGTGGTGGTCTCGTCGGCGGCGCTCCCGCCCCCGGCGGGCGGCGGTCCGCTGACGGTGTCGGCACTGCGGGACGAGCCGATGGTGATGTTCCGCCACGGCTACGACCTGCGGGACCTCACCGTCGCCGCCTGCCGTGCGGAGGGGTTCGAGCCGGCGTTCACGGTGGAGGGCGGCGAGATGGACGCGGTACTGGGCTTCGTGCGGGCGGGACTCGGCGTCGCGGTGGTGCCGGCGATGGTGGTGGGCCACGCCGGCCCCGGCCTTCGGGCCACCCCCCTGGCGGGCTCCCCGCTGCGCCGCACCATCGCCTTGGCCCACCGCACGGACGTGGCTCCCCCGCGCGCGGCCCGGGAGCTCCAGCGCATCCTGGTGGGCTGATCAGGCCGGGAGCGCCGACAGGGTCCGGTCGAGGCCTTCGGCCAGCATGCCGAAGGCGCGGTCGGCGTCGGCCACGGCGGCCGGGAGGGCCGCGTCGGCGCTCTGGCCCGATGCGACGCGGCGCCAGTTCTCCATGCCCAGCTGCTTGCGGGCGTCCACCAGTTGGCGCGCGGCGAGACGGGCTATGAGCGGCGGGGCGGACTCCGCTTCCAGGACGGCGGCGAGCAGCTCCACCTCGCGGTCGGTGTAGTGGGTCAGGCGGGACTTCAGGCTCGCGGTGGAGTGGAGCAGCCGCTCGAAGGCGAGGACGTCGGGGTGGTCGCAGATCCCGGTGATGGGATCCCGCTCGGCGAGGGCCGCGAGGAAGTGTGCGTGGACGGCGGCGACCGGGCGCTGACCGGCGGGCCGGTCGCGCACGATGCGTGCGGCCTCGTCCTGGTGGTCGGCGAACCGGTCCAGGAGCAGGTCCTCCTTGCTCGGGAAGTACCGGAACAAGGTGGGCTTGGAGACCTCCGCCGCGGCGGCGACGTCCGCGACGGAGACGGCATCGAAGCCCCGCTCCAGGAAGAGCTCCAGCGCCGTGGCCGCCAGTTGCTGACGCGTGCGGAGCTTCTTGCTCTCCCGCAGACCCGTCGTGTTGTCCATCCGCACCGTTTCCATACCCACACCGTACCACGGAATCGTGACCAAGTTATTTTTGTAACCGGGTTGCATTTTCATCGGGGAGCCGCTTTCCTTGGGACCACGACGACGAGAGGACCTCCGATGACCGACGTACTGATCGTGGGCTCCGGCCCGACCGGACTCACACTGGCCTGCGACCTGACCCTGCGCGGCGTCGCCGTCCGCATCCTCGACCAACGCTCCGGACCGCACCGCGAGTCCCGGGGCAAAGGCCTCATTCCGAGCAGTCTGGAGGTCTTCGACCGGCTCGGCGCCGCCGAGCCGATGTCCGCCGTCGGCACCCGGGGGCTGGTCCTGCGCAAGTACTTCGACGGTGAGCACATCAAGGACTCGCCGTCCGGCGACGGCCTCCTCATAGGCCAGTGGCAGGTCGAGGAGGCGCTCCGCGCCCGGCTCGCCGACCTCGGCGTCCAGGTCGAGTACGAGGCCGGGGTCGCCGCAATCAGCCAGGACGCCGGCGGGGTCAGCGCGCGACTGGCGGACGGCCGTCTCGTCCGAGCCGGATACCTGGCCGGATGCGACGGCGGACACAGCACGATCCGACAGCTCCTCGGGATCCCCTTCGAGGGGCACACCGAGGAGGCGGACACGATGGTGCTCGGGGACGTCAGGGCGGCAGGACTGAGCCGGGACCACTGGCACCAGTGGTTCACCTCGGACGGCGGGGGGATCATGCTCTGCCCGATGCCGCGGACCGAGGCCTTCCAGCTCCAGGCCTCCCCGGAGCTGGATGCGCAGGGGCAGCCGATACCGCCCTCACTGGAGGGCTTCCAGCGGCTCTTCGACCGGCATGCGCGGGTGCCAGGGATCCGGCTGGCGGACCCGACCTGGATATCGACCTGGCGGGTCAATGTCCGGATGGCCGCCCGGATGCGCGAGGGCCGGGCCTTCCTCGCCGGGGACGCGGCGCACGTCCACCCGATAGCCGGCGGCCTCGGAATGAACTCCGGGATCCTGGACGCGGCCGCCCTCGGCCGAAGCCTGGCCGCCGCGCTCGCCGGGCCCGCGGGGGCCGGGGCACTCGAGGCGTACGAGGCGGAACGACTGCCCGCGGCGGCCGCGCTGCTGGCCGACACCGCGGAGCGCCACCAGCGGGTCATGGCCGCGGTCCGCGAGCCGGGGCGGGGGACGGAGGCCGGGCGTGAGCCGGCGGCCGTCGGCCCCGCCTGACCGTCAGGCGGTGGGCACGGCGTCCGCCAGCAGCAGCGCGTGGATGCGGTCGGGGGCCCCGGGGCGGGCGTAGTACCAGCCCTGGGCCGTATCGCAGCCGAGGGCACGGAGCTGGGCCGCCTGAACGCCCGTCTCCACCCCCTCGACCGTGACGGCGAGTTCGAGGCTGTGGGCCAGGGCGACTATGCCCTCCACGATCTTGACGTCGACCGGGTTGGCCGGCTGCTGCTGCATCCCCTGCGTGAAGGAGCGGTCCAGCTTCAGGACGCTGACCGGGAGGCGGCGCAGGTTGGCCAGGTTGGAGTAGCCGGTGCCGAAGTCGTCGAGCGCGATGTCCACGCCCAGGGCGGCGAGCCGGCGCAGCGGTTCGAGGAGTTCGTCGTCGGCGCCGATCAGGGCCGACTCGGTGACCTCCAGGCACAGTGCGCCGGGGGCCAGGCCCGAGTTCTCCAGGACCGCGACCGTGTCAGCGACCAGGCCGGGGTGGTGGAGCTGGGTCGGCGAGAGGTTGACGTTGATCCGCAGGGCCGAACCGCCGTGCTGGCGCTGCCAGTTGCGGGCCTGGCGGACGGCTTCCTCCAGCACCCAGCGGCCGAGCGGCACGATCAGCCCGGTGCGTTCCGCGAGCGGGATGAAGCGGTCCGGGCCGAGCACCCCGTACTGCGGGTGGGACCAGCGCACCAGCGCCTCCGCACCGTGCACACTGCCGTCGTGCATGTGCACGAGGGGCTGGTACTCGATGAAGAACTCGCCGCGTTCCAGCGCCGCCGGAAGGGCGTTGGTCAGGCCGTGCCGGGTGATGGCGCGGGCGTCGGCCTCCGCGTCGGCGAATTCGAAGCGGTTGCCGCCGGCCGCCTTGGCCCGGTACATGGTGATGTCGGCGCTGCGCAGGACCTCGGCCGGGGTGCGCTCGCGGGCCGGTCCCTCGACGATGCCGATGCTGCCCCGGACCGTCAGCTCCCGGCCCTCCAGCCGGATGGGCGCGGACAGGGCGGACAGGATGCGGACCGCGAGTTCGGTGGCCTTCTCCTCGGTGTCGGCGCCGGTGGTCAGCGCCACGAACTCGTCGCCGCCGAGCCGGGCGACGACCTCACCGGGGCCGGTCGCGCAGCTCTGGAGCCGGTCCGCGACCTCCACCAGCAGCCGGTCGCCCGCCGAGTGGCCGAGACTGTCGTTGACCGCCTTGAAGCCGTCGAGGTCCAGGTAGCACAGGCCGAAGCGGCTGCCTCCGGCCCCGCTCAGGGCCTTCTCCAGCCGCTCGAAGAACAGCGTCCGGTTGGGCAGCCCGGTCAGGGCGTCGTGGGTGGCCTCGTAGCGCAGGCGCAGGTTCAGCAGCCGGCGTTCGGTGGTGTCCTCCATCAGGGCCAGCTGGTACTGCGGCACGCCCTCGGTGTCGCGCAGCAGCGAGACCGTCAGGTTGGTCCACAGCACGGTCCCGTCGTGCCGGTAGTACGGCTTCTCCACCCGGTAGCTCTCGCGCTCGCCGCGCACGAGCTCCTCGTACATCCGCCACACGTGCGGGTGGTCGTCGGGGTGGCCCCACTCGCTGACGTTGCGGCCCCGGACGTGCCCGTCCATGCCGCCGAACATCTGCATCAGCGCGTCGTTGACCTCCAGGACGTTGCCCTCCAGGTCGGCGATGCCGATCCCGACGGCCGCGCCCTCGAAGACCGCCCGGAAGCGCTCCTCGCTGGCGTGCAGCGCCTGTTGGGCGTCGATGCGGGCGGTCAGCGCGGAGCGGGCGATGGCCTCCTGCTCCTTGAGGGTCCGCTCGCGCAGGGCGCGGGCGAAACCGGCGGCGATCCCGTGCTGGAGCCGGGCGCAGCGGGAACGGTACTCCTCGGTGCCGGCGACGCCGGAGCCGTCCGAGCCGCAGTAGAGCACCAGATACGACTCGACGACGCCGAGGGTGCCGGCCAGCGCCTCGGGGTCGGTGCAGTGCACGGCGACGAGTTCGGCCCCGACGCGCTGGGCGACCCCGGCGTCGAAGGGCCGGGCGTGCAGTGCCTCCACGAGCGTCCGGGTGAGCGGTACGAGGTGCTGCTCGAATTCGACCCGGGTGAGCGAGGTCGCCGTGACGGGAAAGATCGCCCGCCCCCAGATGGTCGCGAACCGCCCGATCCGGTCCTCGAGGCCACCGCTGTGCGCGGCGGCCTCGGCCACCTCCGGGGCCGCCACGCCCCGGGGCCCCGGGGCGCCCGCCGCGGGAGCGGCCGGGCCCGCCGTCTGTACCGGGAGTCTCACGCCTTGCGTCCCGCTCCGGCGAAGCCCGAGAAGGCGTACGGGTCCTCCTGGACGTCGGCTTGCCGCGGCTCCTCGGGGCCGTCGGGCCGCCAGTTGGGCATGGCCACGACGCCCGGTTCGAACAGTTCGAAGCCGTCGAAGAAGCGGCTGATCTCCTCGCCGCTGCGCATGACGAGCGGGTTGCGGATGTCCCGGTAGACGCCCACGGCGCCGCCCGCGACGTCCTCGGAGAGCGGGATCCCCTCGTACGAGGCGTGCGTGAGGACCAGCATGCTGCCCGGAGCCAGCGCGTCGCGCAGCTCGGCGACGAGGGCGTACGGATCGTCCGCGTCCTCCAGGAAGTGCAGGACGGCGACCATCAGCAGGGCCACGGGCCGGTCGAGGTCGAGCAGCCGGGCAACCTCCGGGGCGCCCAGGATGTCCCGGGGCTTGCGCAGGTCGGCGGCGACGACCGCGGTGCGGTCCTGGCCGGCCAGGACGGCCTGGCTGTGCGCGACGGCCACCGGGTCGTGGTCGACGTAGACCACGCGGGCCTCGGGGCTGGCGGCCTGGGCGATCTCGTGGACATTGCCGAAGGTGGGGATGCCGGAGCCGATGTCGAGGAACTGCGTGACGCCCTCGGCGACCGCGTGGCGGACGGCCCGGCGCATGAATGCCCGGTTCGCCTGCATGATCTTGGGCAGGCCCGGCATGAATTCCATGGCCCGACGGGCGGCCTGGCGGTCGACCTCGAAATTGTGGGAGCCGCCCAGGTAGTAATCGTAGATGCGGGACACGCTCGGCACCGATATGTCGATGCCTGGCGGGGCCCAGGCGGGGCGCTCCATCGGGGTCTCCAAGCCGTAGTCCTGCGGTGGTCCGGACGAGGTCGGACTCCTGTCCGAGCCGAATGTACTGATCATTGCCCAACGGAGCGAGCAAAAGCGGAAATTGGCCATCCGTTCTTCGTCACACACCAAAGGCCTGTACCGCCCCGGACTCGGAGAATGATCGAAACCGACAAATACCTTTTGAGAATTGGCCGCTGGCGGCCGGGACACCACTCGGCGGTGGCTCAAACCTCTCCGGTCGCCACTCCACCCATTCAGGGGAACCGCGCTCGTCCACAGCGTGCACCGGCGCGTGCGGGCCCCATGCTCCCCGGGTGAACAGAGCCTCTACCAGGCGCCTGCTGGCAGTCCCGGTCCTGCTGTGGGCGGCCCTGGCCGCCACCCCGGCCGTGGCCGATAGCAGCGCCTACCCGACGATCGACGCCGACGACGGCGCGGCTGCCGTCCGGGCGTTCTCGGCCTACGGCGGAGGCGGGCCCGCAGGCAGCCGGGGTGGCGGACATCACGGCGACGGCCGCGCCCGCGAGGGGCATGGCCACGGAGGCGGCCATCACGGCCGCCCGCACTGCCCGCCGCCGCCTCCACCGCCGCCGTGCCCTCCCGAGCCGACGCCACCGCCGAAGCCCACACCGACCCCGCCGCCGCCCGAGCCGACGCCCACCCCGCCACCCACCCCGCCGGCACCTCCGCCCGAACCGGCGCCGACTCCGCCGCCGGCGCCGAAGCCGCCCAAACCGGCCCCGCCGAAGCCGGCCCCCGCTCCACCGCCGCCCCCGGTGCACCGGACACCCGCCCCGCCGCCGCCCCCCGCACCGGCCCCGCCCCCACCCGCGCCGACGCCCGCGCCCGCACCCGCGCCGAAGAAGCCGGTGGCCCGGCCGACGTACCACGCGGAAACCCGCAAGCCGGTGGAGCACCACATCTCACCGGTGACCTTCACCCTGATGACCGCGGCTCCCGCGGTGCTCGCGATCATCGCGCTGCGCCCGCGCTAGACCCGCCCGACCGTTACGCATTGGGAGTCATCTTGTCGGAATGGCTCGTCCTGAGCATCGCGATGGCCGCGGCCTGCGCCGTGGTGCTGTCCATCACCTTCGTCAACCACCGCCGGATCGGCGAGGACGACGACCCGAGCGAAACCCCGGACGTCATCGAGTACATGACGATGATGATCGGGGTGATCTACGCGATCGTCCTGGGCCTGGCGATCGCCGGCGTCTGGGAGGGCCGCGGCGCCGCCCAGGAGTACGTGCGCCAGGAGGCGCAGGCCCTGCACGAGATCAGCGTGCGCTCCGAGGTCTACCCGGCCGCGGTGCGGGGGAAGATCCGGTCCGACGTGGACACGTACGTCTCTTACGTCGTGGACACGGAGTGGAAGCAGATGGCCGACAACGGCAATCTCACGGACCGCGGCGGGGAGTTGCTGGAACGCATCCGCCGCGACGTGACGGACTACGAACCCCAGACCGATCACGAGGGTCAGGCGTACCAGCCGCTGGTGGACCAGGTGGCCGTCGTGGACGACGCGCGCAGCGCGCGCGGCCAGAGCGCCGGGGCCACCATGCCGGGCGTGGTGTGGTTCGGGCTCATCGTGGGGGCGCTGGTGACGGTGGGGCTGATCTTCACGCTGCAGATCCGCCGGTCGTTCCGCGAACTGCTGCTGGCGGGTCTGTTCAGCGCGCTGATCGCGTTCCTGCTGTTCCTCATCTGGGACTTCGACGCGCCCTTCGGGCGGGGCATCGCGGCCACCGCCGAGCCGTTCCTCGCCCAGTTCCCGCATCTGGGACTGGACGACTGACGTCCCGGGCAAACCGGGGGCGGGCCTCCCGTCCCCGGTTCGGCCCAGCGCCATGCCCCATTCGCCCGTTCCTGATCGCGGGCCGCAGCGGCCGCGCCTAGCGTGGCGGACATCGAGGCGCACGTCCCCCCACGTGCGGAAACCGTTCCGCGGCTGCTCCTCGGGGATCCGGAGAATCAACCATGGGTGCGATACGTACCTCTGCCACCGCCCTGATGAGCGCCGGCGCCGCGGGCGCCGCCCTCGCAGTCGGCGTCCTCGGGGCTCCCGCCGCGACAGCGGCCCCGCAGCCCATCACCTCGTTCGGCTTCGCCCTCACCCCTTCGACAGTGGCTCCCGGCGGCCAGGCCGTGCTCTCCGTCACCGGCTGCAACGCCGCCTTCGCCACCGCCTCCTCCGGAGTCTTCGACACCGTGAACATCGCGCGGGGCAGGACCGTACGGGTCACGGTGGACCGGGACGCCCGGCGCGGAGCCCAGTACTCCGTCTCCTTCACCTGCAACGGGGAGACCGGCTCGACCGACCTCACGATCGCCGGCGCCACCAGCAGGCCCACGACGAGCTCCACCGCGGGGCCCCGTACCGGCGCGAGCACCGGCGCGAGCACCGGCACCGGCACCGGCACTGGCACTGGCACTGGCACTGGCACTGGCACTGGCACTGGCAGGAGCAACGGCACGAGCACCGGCAGGAGCAACGCAACCGCCCCCGCCCCCGCGTCCTCGCGCGGCGCCACCCTGGGCGTCCGCGGGGGCCTCGGCGGCAGCGTGGCCGGACTGAATCCCGTCGAGCTCGGCGCGGGCGCCGGCCTCGTCCTCGCCGCCGCGGGGGGCACCGCGTACGTCCTGCGCAGGCGGGGCGCCCGCCGCAACCACTGACGCACCGCGCTCCGCCCCGCTACCGCCGGTCGCCCCGAGTCCTGGCCAGGACTCGGGG
>NZ_JBHWVM010000058.1:3808-49116 GCF_042736805.1 Streptomyces sp. NPDC060031 | reverse complement strand
CAGCCCCCCCGAAGGGGACTGCGGCCCGCCGTCTCACATCGACAAGCGATCCGATCAGCCGCGAAGGGCCTGGACCGCGGCTTCGAGCCGCTTGCCGAAGTCGCCGTCCGCCTGGCGGAAGTTGTTGATCGCCCGCTCGACGATGTCGTCACGGGAGACCTTGGCGATGAAGCCGGACAGGTTCTCGATCAGACGGGACTTCTCGTCCTCGGAGTACAGGCGGTAGAGGTTGCCCGCCTGGACGAAGTCGTTGTCCTCGCGGTGCACGGGGGCGGCGTGGTTGCCGGTGCCACCCGTCAGCGCGATGGGCTGCCACAGCGGGCGGTCCGTCTGGTGCGGGCCGCCGAAGCTGTTCGGCTCGTAGTTCTTCGCGCCCTTGTGGCGGCCGTCGTACAGGTGGCCGTCACGGGAGTGGGTGCGCGCCTCGGTGGCGTGCGGGCGGTTCACCGGCAGGTGGTCGGCGTTGATGCCGACGCGGTAGCGGTGGGCGTCGCCGTAGCCGAAGAGACGGCCCTGGAGCATCTTGTCCGGGGACGGACCGATGCCGGGGACGAAGTGCGCCGGCGAGAAGATCGACTGCTCGACCTCGGCGAAGACGTTCTCCGGGTTGCGGTTGAGCTCCAGCTTGCCGATCTCGATCAGCGGGTAGTCCTCGTGCGGCCACACCTTGGTGAGGTCGAACGGGTTGAAGCGGTACTCGGCCGCCTCGGCCTCCGGCATGATCTGGACCTGCACGGTCCAGGACGGGAAGTCGCCGCGCTCGATCGACTCGCGCAGGTCGCGCTGGTGGGAGTCGGGGTCCTCACCGGCGAGCCGGTTGGCCTCGGCCTGGGTGAGGTTCTTGATGCCCTGGTCGGTCTTGAAGTGGTACTTGACCCAGAAGACCTCGCCGGCCTCGTTGTTCCACTGGAACGTGTGCGAGCCGAAGCCGTTCATGTGGCGGTAGGACGCCGGGATGCCGCGGTCACCGAACAGCCAGGTCACCTGGTGGGTGGACTCGGGCGACAGACCCCAGAAGTCCCAGACGTTGTCCGCCTCCTGCGAGCCGGTGTACGGGTCGCGCTTCTGGGTGTGGATGAAGTCCGGGAACTTGATGGCGTCCTTGATGAAGAACACCGGGGTGTTGTTGCCGACGAGGTCGTAGTTGCCCTCTTCGGTGTAGAACTTCAGCGCCCAGCCGCGGGGGTCGCGCACGGCGTCGGCGCTGCCGAGGTTGCCGGCGACGGTGGAGAAGCGCAGGAAGGTCTCGGTCTGCTTGCCGACCTCGGAGAGGAACTTCGCCCGGGTCCACTGCGAGACGTCACGGGTGAGCGTGAAGGTGCCGTACGCGCCGGCGCCACGGGCGTGCACCACGCGCTCCGGGATGCGCTCGCGGTTGAAGTGCGCGAGCTTCTCCAGCAGCAGCTGGTCCTGGACCAGAACGGGGCCGCCGACGCCAGCGGTCTCACTGTTCTGGTTGTCGGCAACCGGAGCCCCGGCCTCCGTGGTGAGCGGTCCCTGTGTCACGTGCGCCTCCTGCGTCATTCCTGCATGTCCTGTCGCTTGGCCTCTGCCGTGATCGATTCTACGATGGACAATGTCTAATTCAAGTAAACATCCAAGTCCGCACAGGTTCGGGAGTTACACCGAGTCCCCTCGCTGTTAGGCTGGCGTCTATGAGTGACCTGCTGGAACGACTTCGCGGACGCGGATGGCGCATGACCGCACAGCGGCGTGTCGTGGCCGAGGTGCTCGACGGTGACCACGTTCACCTGACGGCCGACGAGGTCCACGCACGCGCGGTGGCCAAGCTCCCCGAGATCTCGCGCGCCACGGTGTACAACACGCTGGGCGAGCTCGTCACGCTCGGCGAGGTCTTGGAGGTCTCCACGGACCGCCGGGCCAAGCGGTACGACCCGAACGCACACCGGCCCCACCAGCACCTGGTCTGCGCCCGGTGCGGCGCGATCCGCGACGTCCACCCGGCGGGCAACCCGCTGGCCGACCTGCCGGACGCGGAGCGCTTCGGCTTCGTGGTCTCGGCGGTCGAGGTGACGTACCGCGGGGTGTGCCCGAACTGCGCGGGCGCGTAGCCAACGAAAAAAGTGGGGCCCGGGAGCGATGCTCCCGGGCCCCACTGCGTTCCTCTGCCCCGTTGCCCTACTGCATTGCCCTACTCGTTGCACGGTTGCACTGGAAACGACTGAAGGCCCGGATCCATGGGATCCGGGCCTTCGGCCTTCAGTAGCGGGGACAGGATTTGAACCTGCGACCTCTGGGTTATGAGCCCAGCGAGCTACCGAGCTGCTCCACCCCGCGTCGGTAAACCTGACTTTACGTGACGCCACCCGGCAGATGCAAATCGGTTAACTTCAGGCCGACAGCTCCTCGGCCAGGGCCTCGCGCAGACGGGCCGCCCGGGCCGAGACCTCCGCCGGGCCCAGTTCCATGGCGCGCACGCACCACTTCTGGCCTTCCGCGAGGTCCCCGTGCCGGGCGGCCAGCAGACCCAGCCGCAGCGCCGCGCGGCCGTGGCCGGCCACCGCCGCGCGGGTCCACCACAGCGCCGCCTCCGGCTCGCTCCCCTCGCGGGCCAGCAGCAGCCCCAGGTTGAACGCGCCGTTGCGGGAGCCGGCCTCCGCCGCCTCCCGGTACCACCGGGCGGCCGCGACCAGGTCTCCCCGGGCCGCGGCCAGCATGCCCACCCGTACCTGCGCCCGCCGGTGGCCCAGCTCGGCGGCACGCTCGTACCACTCCTCGCTCTCGGTGCGCTCCACGCCGCCCACGGGCTCGCCCAGTGCCACCGGCTCCGGCGGCGGGGCCAGCGACTCCAGCAGCGAGGCCAGCCGGAAGGCCGCCTCGGCGCTGCCGCCCCCGGCCGCGCAGCGCAGGTGCCGCTCGGCCGCGCGGTCCTCCCCGTCGCGGACCAGTGCGATGCCGACCTGGAGCGCCGCGTCCGTGTGCCCGGCCGAAGCCGCCCGCTCGTACCACTTCAGCGCGGTGCGGTCCTCGTCCCGGCTCGCGAACAGGATCCCGAGGTTGAAGGCGGCGTCCACGCTGCCCGCCTCGGCCGCCTTCGAGAACCACGGCTCGGCGCCCTCCGCGTCCCCGCCCTGGAGCAGCAGGATGGCCAGCGCGTTGGCCGCCTCGCGGTGCCCCGCGTAGGCCGCGCGCCGGTACCACTGCTCGGCCTGCGCCGTCCGCTCCTGTGCCGCGCACAGCAGCGCCAGGTTGTACGCCCCGTTCTGGTCGCCCGCGTCCATCGCGGCCCGGTACCACTTCTCCGCCGTCTGGGTCTCGCCCCGCGCCGCGTGCATGGCGCCGAGCGCGTTGGCCGCGTTGCCGTCGCCGTCCTGCGCCGCCCGCAGCCACCACGTGGCCGCGTTCTCCTCGTCCCCGGCGTCGCGCAGCAGGAAGCCGAGCGCGCACGCCGCCCGCGCCTCTCCCTGCTTGGCGGAGGTCAAGTACCAGCGCCCGGCCTCCTTGAGTTCGCCGCGCGCCTCCAGCAGCGCGCCCAGGTGGAGCGCGGCGCGCCGGTGTCCACGCGCGGCGGCCTGCCGGTACCACTGCTCGGCCTCGGCGGGGTCGCCCTTGCGCAGGTGCCGCGCCAGCCGGTAGGCGGCCTCGCGGTGCCCCTGCTCGGCGGCGGCGCGGAACCACCGCTCCACGCCCTTGTCGCCGCGGTGTTCCAGCAGGTCCGCCAGCCCGTACGCCCCCAGCGCGTGGCCGGACTCCGCCGCCTGGCGCAGCCAGTACTCGGCGGCCGGCTCGTCCCCCCGCTCGCGGAAGTGGCGGCCGAGCGCGTGCGCGGCCGGAGCGGATCCGGCCACGGCTGCGACCCGCCACCAGCCGGCGGCGTCTTCCGGGTAACCCCGCTGGTGGAGCAGTACACCGAGGTTGTTCGCGGCCGCGCGGTCACCCTCCGCGGTGGCGCCGCGCAGGTAGCGCTCGGCCCCGGCCAGGTCGCCCCGGCGCAGCAGCAGCGCCCCGAGCACGCTCATCGCGCCGGGGTCACCCTTGTCCGCGGCCACCCGGTGCCGGGCCTCGAGCTCCGCGTCACTGGCCGCGTCGGCCTCCACGAACGCTTCTTCCGTCAACCCCGCATCGATCGGTGCGGTCTGCGCGTTGACAGCCTGAGCCGCCTCTTCGACCTCCACGTCCGACTCGGCCCCCGCCCTCGCAAACCGCCCTGTCTCCAGCAGAGTTGAGCTGTCCCCCATAAATCCCATCGTCGCATCACCTGCTACCCGCGTACACCTGGTATGTCGCAGCCAGTGAGGTCACTACAGCGTTTTGTCGACATGCCCACAGAGAGACAAGTCAAACACGCTCCTACCCCAACTCACCCGCCCCAGTGACCTCGTGTCCACGCCGGACACGACGAAGGCCCGGATCCCATGGATCCGGGCCTTCGTCTTCAGTAGCGGGGACAGGATTTGAACCTGCGACCTCTGGGTTATGAGCCCAGCGAGCTACCGAGCTGCTCCACCCCGCGTCGGTGAAACCACAGTATCACGGACGCGGGACGGAGCCGTACCGACGGTGTCGGCGCGACGAACGGCCCCTAGCCGCCTGGCTGGGGCGCCGTCAGCTTCGCCTCCGCGTCGACCGCCCGCTTCAGCGCCGCCTGCAGATCGCTCTGCGCCTTGCCGTACGCCGCCCAGTCGCCGGCCTTCAGAGCCTTGTCGGCATCCTCCACCGCCTTCTGCGCGTCACCGAGGGCCGCCTTCACCGTCGGGTCCTGACTGGTCGGCGGCGTGGTGGTGCCGTCGCCCGGTGGGGTCGTCGGGTTGGTCGGCGTCGTGGGCACGGTCGGCGCCTCGGCCCCGAACACCACATTCAGCGCCTTCTCCAGCGTGTCCTCGAAGGCGGTCTGCCCGCCGTAGGTCACCAGCACCTTGCGCAGCAGCGGGTACTTCAGCCCGGAGCTGCGCACGTACACCGGCTCCACGTAGAGCATCCCGCCGTCGAGCGGCACCGCGAGCAGGTTTCCGTACTCGACCTCGGAGTCACCGCCGCGCAGCAGGCGGATGGATTCGGCGATCTTCGGTTCGGACTGGAACTTGCTCTGCACCTGCTTGGGGCCGTCGACCGGCTTGCTGGTCGGCAGCTTCAGGATTCTGATCTTGCCGTAGTCCGCGGTGCCCGGATCGGCGTTGACCGCCATGAAGGCGCTCAGGTTGTCCCGCTCGTTCGGCGTGAACGTCGTGGTGAGCGAGAAGACCTGGTCCTTCTCCTTCTGGCCCGGCATCTTCATCGACAGGTAGTACGGCGGAACCGCCGTACCGGCCTTGGTGGTCGGGTCGTCCGGAACGGCCCAGGCCTCACTGCCGCTGAGGAAGGTCTGCGGGTCCGTGACGTGGTAGCGGGTCAGCAGCTCGCGCTGGACCTTGAAGAGGTCCTGCGGGTAGCGGATGTGGTCCATGAGCGTCTTGGAGATCTCGCTCTTGGGCTTGACCGTCCCCGGGAACGCCTTCATCCAGGTCTTGAGGACCGGGTCCTGGGTGTCCCACTGGTACAGGCTGACCGTGCCGTCGTACGCGTCGACCGTGGCCTTCACCGAGTTGCGGATGTAGTTGACCTGGTTCTCCTGCGCCACGACCGCGCGCTGGCTGTTGGTCAGCGAGTCCGCGGTGCTCTGGCCCAGCGTGGTGCGCGAGGCGTACGGGTAGCCGTTGGTGGTCGTGTACGCGTCGACGATCCACTTGATCCGGCCGTCGATGACCGCCGGGTAGGGGGCTCCGTCGATGGTCAGCCACGGCGCGACGGCCTCGACGCGCTCCTTGGGCGTGCGGTTGTACAAGATCCGCGATCCGTCGCCGATGGCGCCGGAGTACAGGATCTGCGGCTCGTTGAAGGTGAGCGCGTACGCGGCCCGGTTGACCGGGTTGTCGAGATTGACGCCGGAGTCGCCTTCGTAGCTCGTCTCCTTCTCGCCCTTGTCGTCCGAGTAGTCGAGCTCCTTCTGCGGTCCACCGACGATCGAGTACTGCTTCGTCTGCTCGCCGTAGTAGATGCGCTGCTCGAAGTCCGTCCCGAACATGCCCTTGGAGGGGAGGTCGGACTGGGTGAAGTCCGGGGCGCCCTGCTCCCCGACGGTGGTTCCCTTGGCCGCGACCACGCCGTAGCCGTGGGTGTACTTGAAGTGGTCGTTGATCCAGTTGTTCTTCGGGATGCCGCCGATGTTCAGCTCGCGCAGGCCGATGACGGTGTCCTGGCCCTTGTACCGGTCCACGGCGAGCGTGGACGGGAAGGCGTAGTAGCCCTTGACCTGCTGGAGCTGCTGGAAGGCCGGGGAGACGATGTTCGGGTCGAGCAGGCGGATGCTGGCCGTGGTGTCGGCGGCCTTGCGCAGCTGGCCCTTGTCGGTGCCCGCGGCCGGTACGCCCGCGTAGTCCGTGACGTCGGTGCCGGCGATCCCGTACGCGTCACGCGTCGCCTTGATGTTCTTCTCGACGTACGGCGATTCCTTGGCCTGCTCGTTCGGCTGGACCTGGAACTTCTGGACGATCGCCGGGTACAGGCCGCCGATCAGGATCGCCGAGAGCACCATCAGGCCGAAGCCGATGACCGGCAGCTGCCAGGTGCGGCGCCACAGCGTCGCGAAGAACAGCCCGGCGCAGATCGCGGCGATGGCGACCAGAATCGTTTTGGCCGGCAGATAGGCATTGGCATCGACGTACCGCAGACCGGTCCAGTTGTCCGCCGCCTTGAAGTCGCTGGACTTCACGGCGAGGCCGTACCGGTCGAGCCAGTACGCGAGCGCCTTGAGGGAAACGAAGAGGCCCAGCAGCACCGACAGGTGCCCGGTCGCCGCGGCGGTGGCCCGGGCGCCCGGGCTGGTCACGCGCAGTCCGCCGTAGAGGTAGTGCACGACGGCCGCGGCGATCACCGACAGCACGACCGCGGCGAAGCCGAAGCCGAGCAGGAAGCGGTACCAGGGCAGGTCGAAGGTGTAGAACGACACGTCCATGTGGAACTGGGGGTCCTTCTGTCCGAAGGCCACCCCGTTCACATACATCAGCCAGGTCTTCCACTGGCCGGCCGCCGAGGCGCCCGCGATCAGGCCCACGAGCGCGGCGATGCCCAGCAGCAGCCACCTCCGGTACGGCGAGATGCTCATCCGGTAGCGGTCGAGGCTCTGCTGCTCCACCGACATCGCGCTCAGCGGCGGCCTCAGCCGGTGCGCCAGCCAGATGTTCAGCCCGACGGCACCGGCCATCAGCAGGCCGAAGACGGCGAAGAGGCCGATCTTCGTCCACAGGGTGGTGGTGAAGACGGTGGAGTACTTGACGGAGCGGAACCAGAGCCAGTCGGTCCAGAAGCCCGCGAACATGATGAACGCCATGGCCAGCACGGCCAGGACGCCCAAGGTCATCAGAAGGGTTCGGGCGCGCCGGGAGGGGCGGCCGACTCTCATCCGTGGCCCGGAGGGGCCTCCGCCGCGGTCCGGCATCTGGAAAGCCAAGGTG
Source organism: Streptomyces sp. NPDC060031 (assembly GCF_042736805.1). Taxonomy (NCBI): domain Bacteria; kingdom Bacillati; phylum Actinomycetota; class Actinomycetes; order Kitasatosporales; family Streptomycetaceae; genus Streptomyces; species Streptomyces sp. NPDC060031. The sequence continues at coordinate 41,665 of NZ_JBHWVM010000058.1, read as the reverse complement.
CGCACCTCGAAAGTCGCTGTGTTGTGTCAGGTGTTGAACGGGCCCCCGATCGTAGGGCCCACTCATGCAACTTACTGAGGCTTTAGTCAGTTCCCGGTATCGGATGGAAAGGAGGCAGGATGTTTCCCATGTCCAACCTTTCGCCTTCCCCCGGCACCCCCATGGCGGCCAGCCCGCTGACCCGCGCCTGCCTCGAGATCGACGAGTACGCGGCCGGCCTCGGCTGGGACCAGCCCGCGCGGCTGTTCGCCCTCGTCGACACCGCCAAGCTCAAGAAGCAGGAGCCGCGCCTGGCCGGCCAGCTCGGACTCGACCAGGACGACGCCGGCAAGAGCTCCCTCACCCCGATCGAGCAGGACGAGCTACCGGCGGGCACCGCCCTCGACAAGTTCCTGGGCACCGTCGCCTGGCCCGATGCGGTCGTCGGCTGCGCGCTGACCGTGGAGCGGCTGATGCTGCCGCCGTCCGCCGAGGCCTCCGTACCGGAGGGGCTCAACGACAAGCAGCTGGCGAAGTGGGTCGCCGGGCACCCCGAGCGCCAGGAGGTCCGCCTGACGGTGGCCGTGCTGCGCGACGGCTCGCGCGAGTCGGCCGTACGGCTGCGGGAGAAGGACTCCTCGACCGAGGTGCTCACCGGCGGTGGCCTGGTGCCCGGGCTGGCGGAGGCGCTGGCGGCGACCTTCTCGTAGAAGCCCCGGCGGGGGGATGCGGCAGAGCGGGCGCGGTCAGGACTTGGTGCACTGCGCCAGCGCGGCCGTGTCCCCCTTGCTGATCTTCTGCAGCGCCTTCACCGCGTCGTCGATGGTGGAGACCTTCACGAGGGTCAGCCCGCCGGGCACGTCGGCCGCGGCGGCGGCGCAGTTCTCGGCCGGGGTCAGGAAGTATTTTGCGCCGGCCTGGCGGGCGCCGATGGTCTTCATCTGGATGCCACCGATCGGGCCGACCTTGCCGGCGTCGTCGATGGTGCCGGTGCCGGCGATGAACTTCCCGCCGGTCAGGTCCTCGGGCGTGAGCTTGTCGACGATGCCGAGGGCGAACATCAGGCCGGCGCTCGGGCCGCCGACGTCGGCGAGCTTGATGTCGATCGTGAACGGGAAGGTGTGGTCGGTGCCGGCCCGGATGCCGACGATGGCGTGACCGTCGCCCTCCGCCTTGCCCGTGACGATCGTGACCTTGGTCAAGCCGGTGGGCTCGCGGTGCGCCTTCGCCGCCTCGGCCGACTCCGCGGCGGGCACGATGGTGAACTCGACGGGCTCCCCGGGCTTGTGCTTGGTGACGAGCTTGGCCACGTCGTCGGGGGCGGTGACGGGAGCGCCGTCCACGGCCCGGATCACGTCGCCGGCGTGCAGCTTGCCCTCGGAGGGGCTGCCCTTGACGACGGAGGCGACGATCACGCGCGCGGAGACCGGGATGCCGAGCTGCTTGAGAGCGGCCACCTTGGCGCTCTGCTGCGACTGGCTGAACTCCTCGGCGTTCTCCTGGGTGGACTCCTGGTCCGTCTTCCCGTTCGGGTAGAGGTTCTCGTGCGGTACGACGATGTTGTCCCCGGCCAGCCAGCCGTACACCGCTTCCAGAAGGTTCATGTCGTAGTCCGCGCCCGTGACGCGGACCGTCGTCATGTTCAGGTGCCCGCTGGTGGGATACGTCTTGCGCCCCGACACGTTCAGTACGGGCTCGCCGTGCGAGTCCCCGAGCGTGTTCACGGTCGGGCCCGGGCTCATCTCGGAGTACGGGACCCTGATGAACACCCCTGCGCAGAGCAGCGCGAACAGCATGAGGGTGGAGGCGAGCATCGTCGCAGTGCGGCGTGGCATGGATCGACAGTACGGGACGGCCCTGACGCGCGGCCGCTCGGGCCGGTCCGTACGGGACTCCGGGACACCTCAGACGGCGTCGGAACCGGAGTGCGCGTCTGCCTTCGCCCTGGCCTGTTCGTCCTTGCCCATGGCTTCACGGAACCTCGCGTAGCCCGCGAGCTCGGATATGTCGCCGGCCGTACGGTCGCGTGCCGCCCAGCTGCCCCATATCGCCGCTCCGATCGCGGCGAACAGCGGAATCAGCAACCACGCCAGAGACGCCATGGGCGTGCCTCCCTACCCGGAAAATACGTGTCGTCGTTGGTGGCTTCAACGCTCGTGCCCGGGAGGGGGTTACGCAAATCGAGGGCGTGTTGCGCGGCCGAACGGGGGTGACGCTACCCCCTTGCGGGGGCAGCGCCGCAGCCGGGGGCTTCAGCAGGCGCCGACCCATTCCTCGGTGCCGTCGGAGAAGGTCTGGTGCTTCCAGATCGGGACCTCGTGCTTGAGGTCGTCGATCAGCATCCGGCAGGCCTCGAAGGCCTCGCCGCGGTGCGGGCAGGACACGGCGACGACGACCGCGAGGTCGCCCACGGAGAGGTCGCCCACGCGGTGCACGGCGGCCAGGGCGCGGACCGGGTACTTCGCCACGACCCGCTCGGCGACGCGGCGCATCTCCGCCTCGGCCGTGGGGTGGCAGGAGTAGCCGAGGGAGTCGACGTCGGCTCCGCCGTCGTGATTGCGCACCGTGCCGACGAAGAGCGTCGTACCTCCCGTCGCGTCGTCCCCGACGGCCTGGAAGACCTCGTCGAGCGAGAGGGGGGTTTCACGGATCTCGAGCAGCCGGATCGGATCCGGAGCGGGCTGCTCGCCGGGGTGGTCGAAGTGCGGTGCCATGGCTTCCATCGTGCCCTAGCCGCTGACGCGGCGGAATAGCCGATTCGCCCGGCCCGCACCCGCCTCCTTGGGAGCCTCCTACAGAAACCCCGACCCCGCCCGGGGCCGGAATCCCGCCCCGCCGGCGTCCGAGGCGCGGGGCCGGTCAGATGCCGCGGCGGCGCCGGGCCGCACGGACCACGGCGGCGGCGCCCAGCAGCGCGACCGTCGCACCGGCCGCACCCGCGGCGGTGGCGTCCTTGCGGCCCAGCCGGCGGCCCACGACGGTGTGCCGGCCCGCGACCTCCTGGAGGAGCTCGGCCAGCACCTCCTCGTTCGTCCACCGCGGCCGCCACCCCGCCGCGTGCAGCCCGCTGATGCTGACCACCCACGGGTGCATCGTGTACGCCAGGTCACCGGCCGGGGACGGCGTCAGGCCGATCCGGTGCAGCCGGGCCGCCGCGCCCAGCGCGACCGCGGACGGCAGCTCCATGCGGCGGATGCCGCTCAGCTCCTCGACCTCCTCCTGCTCCAGCCACCCCTCGCAGCCCACCGCGAGCTCGCCCTCGACCTTCTCCAGGGCCGCGTACTCCAGCGCGCTGACCAGGTCCTCCACGTGGCAGAACTGCCACCTGGGACGCGATCCCGCCACCACCAGCAGCCGCGGCGACTCGAAGTACCGGGTCAGCGCGGTGTCCGTGCCGCCGACCAGGACCGCCGGCCGGACCACGGTGACGTTCAGGCCCGGGTGCGCCCGCGGCGCCCGGCGGCCCAGCCGCTCGATCTCCAGCAGGTCGCCGACGCCGGTCGCCTCGGCGGTGGCCCGCAGCTCCGCGTCCTCCGAGAGCGGGATGTCGTTGTCCGGCAGCGCCCCGTAGACCATCGCGGAGGTGCACAGCACGACCCGGTGCACCCCGGCCGCCGCGGCGGCGGTGAGCACGGTCTGGGTCCCGCGCACGTTGTACGCGGTGCGGGCGGCCGGATCCGTCTCCAGATCGAGGTCGAGCGCCAGGTGGACCACCACGTCCGCGCCGCGCAGCTTCTCCGCGATCGCCGGGTCCCGTACGTCCAGCACGTGCCACTGCGCGGCCGCGCAGTCCCCGCGCCGCTCGTCGATCGCGACGACCTGCTTGACCTCGTCGGAGGCGGCCAGCCGGCTCACCAGGGCCGCGCCGACGCCCGAGGCGGCGCCGGTCACGGCGATCACGGGGCCGCGCACGACCGGGTTTCGCGGCTGGCGAACGCCGTGGGCGCTGTCAGCGTGCTCAGGGCGGTCATCGGCGTCGTCAGTCGCTCGAACCTGCGGATCTCGGGAACTCACCGGGCGTCTCCAGCGGTTGTCTTCAGTAGGGACGCGCCGTGGACGCGTACCCACCAGGTGATGTCCATCCTGCCGCAGCCCAGGAGCCGGCGGAGCACCGAGCCCGGAAGCGGGTGTGGTGTCTACGCTGGGTGGTGTTGTCGGACCATTGCCCGTCGGCTCCCGCCGGCGGCCCTACGAGCCGAGGAAACCCGTGAGCGACACCCCATTCGGATTCGGCCTTCCGCCGGAGGAGCCGGACAACGGCGACGAGGGCAAGAAGAAGGGCAATCAGGGCGGTCAGGGCGGCCCGGCGAATCCGTTCGGGTTCCCCGGCATGGGCCTGCCGGGCGGCGCCGGCGGCCAGGGCGGGGCGGACAATCCCTTCGCCGCGATGTTCGGCTCCATGAATCCGAACGACCTCGGTGCGGCCTTCCAGCAGCTCGGCCAGATGCTGAGCTACGAGGGCGGTCCCGTGAACTGGGACATGGCCAAGGACATCGCCCGCCAGACCGTGGCGCAGGGCACCGCGGACGGGGTCAAGGACGCCAGCGTCGGCCTCGCCGAGAAGTCCGCGGTCGAAGAGGCCGTACGGCTCGCCGACCACTGGCTGGACGGCGTGACCTCGCTGCCCTCGGGCGCGGCCACCGCCGTGGCGTGGAGCCGCGCCGAGTGGGTCGAGGCGACCCTCCCGGTGTGGAAGGAGCTCGTGGACCCGGTCGCCGAGCGCGTCGGCACGGCCATGGGCAGCGTCCTGCCCGAGGAGATGCAGGCCATGGCGGGCCCGCTGCTCGGCATGATGCGCTCCATGGGCGGCGCCATGTTCGGCCAGCAGATCGGCCAGGCCGTCGGCGTCCTGGCGGGCGAGGTCGTCGGCTCGACCGACGTCGGGCTGCCGCTGGGCCCGGCCGGCAAGGCCGCTCTCCTCCCGCTGAATGTGGAGAGCTTCGGCAAGGACCTGGGCGTCCCCATGGACGAGGTGCGGCTGTACCTGGCGCTGCGCGAGGCCGCCCACGCGCGGCTCTTCGCGCACGTGCCGTGGCTGCGCTCGCACCTGTTCGGCGCGGTCGAGGGCTACGCCCGCGGCATCAAGGTCGACACCTCGAAGCTGGAGGACGTGGTCGGCCAGCTCGACCCGACGAATCCGGAGCAGCTGCAGGAGGCGCTCCAGGGCGGCATGTTCCAGCCGCAGGACACCCCCGAGCAGAAGGCCTCGCTGGCCCGGCTGGAGACGGCGCTCGCGCTGGTCGAGGGCTGGGTGGACGCGGTCGTGCACGAGGCGGCCAAGCCCCGGCTGACCTCGGCCGACGCCATGCGCGAGACCATGCGCCGGCGGCGCGCCTCGGGCGGCCCGGCGGAGCAGACCTTCGCGACGCTGATCGGGCTGGAGCTGCGCCCGCGCAGGCTGCGCGACGCCTCGCGGCTGTGGGCCTCGCTGACCGACGCGCGCGGTGTGGACGGCCGCGACGGTCTGTGGGAGCACCCGGACATGCTGCCGACCGCCTCCGACCTGGACGACCCGGACGGGTTCGTGCACCGCGAGCAGCTGGACTTCTCGGAGATCGACAAGATGCTCGGCGAGGCCGCGCAGCAGCGGGACGAGAAGCGTGAGCAGGGCGACGGCGACGGCGAGGGTGAAGAGAAGAAGTGAGCCTGTACGACGACACGGTCCTCGTGCTCAAGGGCTACGAGGACCAGCCCGAGCTGCGCGACCTGTACCTGGAGCACCTCGCCGCCCACCCCGACGGGATCTACAAGCCCTGCCGGGCCGGCCACATCACCGGCAGCGCGCTGGTGGTCGACCCCGCGGGCGGGCGCGTACTGCTGACCCTGCACAAGAAGCTCGGCATGTGGCTGCAGATGGGCGGCCACTGCGAGCCCGATGACGCCACGATCGCGGGAGCGGCGCTGCGCGAGGCCCGCGAGGAGTCGGGCATCGCCCCGGGGCTGACCCTGCTGCCGGGCGGCCCGGTGCGGCTGGACCGGCATCCGATCCCGGCGCCGTGCAACTGGCACTTGGACGTGCAGTACGCGGCGCTGGCCCCGGCCGGAGCGGTCGCGGAGATCAGCGAGGAGTCGCTGGACCTGCGCTGGTTCCCGTACGAGGAGGTGGCGGCGGTGGCCGACGGCTCGGTCGTGCGGCTGCTGGAGGCGACCCGGGCGCGCCTGGGAGCGTGACGCAGGGAAGGGAAAGGGGCGGTCCCGGATCTCCGGGGCCGCCCCTCGCGCAGGTCAGTTCCAGGCGTTGTTCTGGTTCTGGGCGTGGGCGCCGTGCTGGCCCACGCCGAACTGCGCCGCGGCGCCCTGCCCGAGCTGGGCGTTCTGCGGGGGCAGTACCTCGCTGGGCTGGACCAGCGCGAAGCCGGTGCCGAGGAAGCTGAGCTCCCAGCCCTCGCCGGTGTTGCCGCGGCGCCGCCAGACGCCCGTGGAGTGCGTCTGGGCCTGCATCTGCACGCGCAGCGAGGTGGACCAGGCGACGATGGCGTCCGCGTCGGCATTGACGTACTTGTCGGGCGTGACCTGCATCATCAGCGGCTGCCCGGAGGTCATCAGGGCGACCTTGCCGCGGCCGGTGATGTTGAGCTGGTACTTCCCGGAGCCGGAGATCCCGTACTGGCTGTCCACCGCGATGACCTCGGTGTGCAGGGTGGAGTCCAGGGCCAGCACGTAGCTGCTGTCGACGGTGAGCCCGTCCTGGTCCACGTCCAGGACGTGGACGTACTGCGCCAGGTTGGCCAGGTACACGGTGCCCTGCCCGGAGCAGCGCATCAGGTCGAGGCCCTCGCCGGTGCGGCGGCGGGCGTTGCGCTGCGTGGTGCTCTGGTACTCGCCGTCGAAGTCGATGATCCCCTGGTAGGCGACCATGGCGCCCTTGCGGGCGAGCACGTCGTCGGAGCCGCTCAGCGAGACCCGCAGCAACTGCGGGTTCTGGACGGTGTACCGGTCTTGGGACTGCGCCTCGGCGTGGGCGAAAAGTGCGCTCTGCATGATGTGTCCGCTCCCCCTCAGCCCCGGGTCCGGAGCCGGTCGGTGCTGTCCTCGCTGGGCTGTACGACGACGATGCCCTGGCCGGAGAAGGCCATCTGGTAGGCCTCCCCGCTGCCTCGGCCGATCATCGACGAGGCCTTGAAGCTGCGCTTGCCCTTGACCTTGAGATTCGGCGACCAGGCGACGAGTGCGTCCGGGTCGACGTACGTCTCGTCCTCGCCGCGGCCGCAGTCGACCACGATCGGCGTGCCGCGCGAGGTGATCGCGACCCAGCCGGTGCCGGCGACCTGGACGTTGAACAGGCCCTGGCCGGCGAACTTGGCCATGCCCTTGACCCGCTCGACGCCCCACTGGAGGTGGGCGTCGAAGGCGAGCAGATTGGTGCCGTTGACGGAGAGGGCGTCGTTGTTGAGGTTGATGACGACGACGTCGGCGCCGTAGTCGGCGAGGTAGAGCAGGCCGTCGCCGGTGCACTTCATCAGCGGGGCGCCCTCCCCGGTGAGCCACTGCGAGGCCATCTGGCGCACGGCCGGCGGGTTGGGCTCGTACTGGACGAAGCCCTCGTACGCGACCATCGAGCCGGTGCGGGCGAAGAGGTCCTGGCCGCTCTGCATGGCGACCTTGAGCATGGCCCGGCCGTGGTTCTCCATGCGGGCCGTGACGGGCGTGGGGGCGTAGCCCGCGAGCTGCTGGTTCATTGCGTTCATGACGGGCTCCCTCAGACCTCGTACGGCTGGACGACGATGAAGTTGCCGGGGGCGCCGCGGAACTGGAGGTTCACGGTCTCCCCGCTGTGGCCGGGGTAGGCGTTGCGGCGCAGCCGGACCTGGCTGGAAATGATCACCTGGGACGCGGCGGACCAGGCGACGATGGCGTTGCTGTCCGCGAAGGTGGTCGGGGTGACGGGCAGGACGACGGGGACGCCGTGCGTCTTGACGATCACCGTGCCGGAGCCCTGGAACTGCATGGTGAAGAGGGCGCCGCCGGGGATGCCGTGGCCCTCGATGCGCCGGACCTCGTGCTGGAGGGACTCGTCGAAGGCGAGGACGCTCTCGGCTGAGACGCAGATTCCGTCGCCCTGGAGCTCGATGGCGTGCAGGTGGGCGCCGTTCTCGGCGAGGAAGACCTGGCCGCGGCCGGTGCAGCGCATCAGCTGCATCTCCTGGCCGGTGGCGTTGCCGACGACGCGGCCGGCGAAGCCCGCGCCCTTGTAGCTGAAGTCGACCTTGCCCTGGTAGAGCACCATGCTGCCCTGGCGGGCCAGGACGGGCTGGCCGCCCATCGACAGGTCGACCCGCATGAGCTGCTGGTTCTGCGGGGTCCAGCGGGCGCCGGTGGGGGCTTCCTTGTACGGCTGGAGGGCCGCGGCGAGGCCGGCGCCGGCCTGCGGGAACGGGGCGCCGGGCTGCTGGCCGTACGCGGGCGGCTGCTGGCCGGGGACCTGGCCCGGGACCTGGCCGTACGCGGGCGGCTGCTGCCCGTAGGGCGCGGGGGCCGGCGCGGGCGGCGGGACCTGGCCGTAGGGCGCGGGGGCCGGCGGGGCGAGCGGGGCGGCCATGGTCGGGGCCGCGTGGACGGGCTGCTGGTACGGCGCGGGGGCCGGGGCGGGCGGCGGCGGGGCCTGGACCGGGGCGCCGAACGACGGCGCGGGGGCCGGGACCGGGGTCTGCGCGGGCGCGGGGGACGCGGCGGGTGCGCCGAAGGCCGGCGGGGCGAACCCGGGCGCCGCGGCGGCGGCCTGCGGCGGGACCTGCGGATCGGGCTGCTGCTCCTCGGCGACCTCGCCGCCGAAGTTCTTCAACAGCGCGGAGAGCCCGCCGTCGAAACCCTGGCCGACGGCGGCGAAGCGCCACACGTCCTTGAGGTAGAAGTCACCGATCATCAGGGCGCGCTCAGTGGTGAACTCGGCGCCGGTGAACGCGTACCGCACGACCTCCTCGCCGCCCGCGACGATCCGGATGTAGCCGGGTCCGATCTGCGACATCTGGCCGGCGCCGTCGATGGAGGCGGCAAAGGAGAGCTTGTGGATGCCCGCCGGAACACGGTCCAGGGTCACCCGGAAGGATTCGGTGTCACCGGCCTGCGCGCCGAGCTGCTGAATGGACTCTTCCGGCGACTTCGGCTGGTTGTAGAAGACGAAGTAGCGGTCGTCCGACAGCTGCTCGTTCGCGTCGAGGCCGAAGCAGCTGATGTCGATGGCGAGTCCGGGGCCGGCGATCTGGATGCCCACGTACAGGTCTGTGCCCGCCGTCAGATCACTGATCTTGGCCTTGTGACCGCGTTGGAATTCCCTGCCCATACGTAACGACCGTCCCCCATCCCGACTGTGAATGCGTGCCGCTCAGGCTAGCCGCATCTGCCGACATCCGGCCAAGTCGGTACCGACCCGGGACATTTCACGGTGTGCGACATCCCGGCGATTCCCGGTGCATTCCCGGGCTATTCGTCGCGGGCGGCCGGCACCTTCGGCAGGCGCTCGGCGGCGACGACTCCCTCCAGGTAGCCACGGGCGCGCTCGGTGCGCGGGTACGCCTCCAGCAGCTGCCAGAAGCGGGGGCCGTGGCCGGGCACGAGGAGGTGGGCCAGCTCGTGCAGCAGCACGTAGTCGACCACGTATTCGGGCATGCCCTGGAGGCGGTGCGAGAGCCGGATGCTGCCCTCGGCGGGGGTGCAGGAGCCCCAGCGGGTGTTCTGGTTGGTGACCCAGCGGACGGTGCGGGGGCGGGCGCGGCCGCTGAAGTACTGGTCGGACAAACACTCGGCGCGCTCGGTGAGTTCCGCGTCCCCGAGGGTGCGCCGGCTTTCCTGGGCGGCCAGTTTGTCGAGCATCACGCCCACCCAGCGCTGCTCCTCCGCCTCGGACATCCGGGCAGGGATGAGGACGACCGTACGGTCACCCTCACGGTAGGCGGATACGGTCCTGCGGCGGCGCGCGCTCCGGCGGACTTCGACGGCGCGCTGCGATGGATCGGCGGACACGGCACGACGGTACCCGGTCGCCGTGGCCGAAGTCCCGCCCGTCCGGGGTTCGAACATGATCGATTCGTGGTCGGCGCGCGGAACGCACCCTTTCTCCATCTCATATGCCTAATACCTCTCACCTGTGGACAAATTCCTGCGGGCAATTCGGCGGGCGGGCAATGTTGCGGAAGAGCGAACAGGAATGCGGAAGCGGTAAGCGAATCGAGGGGGACGGCCATGTATCCGAAGGTGAAGCCCGCACTGGCACGGGCCTGGCGGGATCTGGAGACGGTGCAGTTCGGGGTGACGCCCGCGCACGCGGTGGTGCTCGGTCCGGTGGACACCGCGACGGGCGCCCTCATCGACCGGATCGACGGGACGCGGGGCATGGAGCTGCTGCGGACGGAGGGCGGCGCGATGGGGCTGTCCGAGGGGCGGGTGGACGGGCTGGTGCGGGGCTTGGCTGCGGCCGGGCTGCTCGATGACGCCACCGCCGGCGGACCCCGGGCCCAGGCGGTCCGGTCGCGGCCGGGGACCCTGGAGCGGCTGGAGCCTGACCTGGGCTCGCTGTCCCTGGTCCACCGCGAGCCGGGCGGGGACTTACGGGGAGTCGCGGCCCGGCGGGGGATACGGGTGCAGGTGCGCGGGAGCGGCCGGGTGGGCGGGGTGATCGCCGCGGTCCTGGCGGGGGCGGGCGTGGGCCGGGTCGAGGTGCTCGACGGGGGCCGGGTGGAGCCGGCCGATGTGGCGCCGGGCGGGATGACGCCCGGGAGCGTGGGCCGCCTGCGGGCGGAGGCCGCGCGGAGCATGGTGCGCGAGGCGGCCCCGGGGCGCGGCCCCCGTGCCGGGGAGAGCGGTGGCCCGGAGCCCGGATTGGCCCTGGTGGTGGTCGCGCCCCGGGACGGGCTGCAGTCCTGGGCCCCCGATCCGCAGTCCGCGGCCGACTGGGTCGCCACCGGTACCCCGCACCTGTACGCGGGCGTGCTGGAGGGGACCGGGCTGGTGGGACCTCTGGTGCTGCCCGGGGCCACGGCGTGCGCGGGGTGCATGGAGCGCGACCGGGTGGCGCGGGACCCGGCCTGGCCGCGGATGCTGGTCCAGTGGCGCTCGGCCCACCGCCGCCGGGCGGCCGCCGCCTGCGACCTGGGACTGGCCGCGGCGGTGGCCGGGCTGGCCGCGGCCCATGCGCTGTCCTTCCTCGACGGTGAACTGCCCGCTTCCACGGGCGCCCGGTGGGAGGCCGCCCTGCCCACCCTCCACTGGCAGCCCACCCCGGTCCGTGCGCATCCCGACTGCCCCTGCGGCGCGGACGCCCGGGCCGAGCCGGTGGGGGTGGCCGCGGCAGCGGGCTCGGACCCGCCGGGAGGGCCATGACAGGATGCTTTTTGGCCGAGGGTTCACCTTGGGGGTCGGACCGAACCGCCGCTCGCGGCACAGCTGTCTGGGAATTGGAGGGGCGTATGTCTGATCTTCCCCGGAAGGCGGTCACCCGTACCGTCAAGCTGGCCGCGCTGCCGCTCGGCATCGCAGGTCGGGCCACGTGGGGGCTGGGCAAGCGGCTCGGGGGCAAGTCTGCGGAGATCGTGGCGCGCGAGCTCCAGCAGCGCACCGCCGAGCAGTTGTTCCGCACGCTCGGGGAGTTGAAGGGCGGCGCCATGAAGTTCGGGCAGGCGCTCTCGGTCTTCGAGTCGGCCCTGCCCGAGGAGGTCGCCGGGCCCTACCGGGCGGCGCTGACCAAGCTCCAGGAGGCGGCCCCGCCGCTGCCGGCGGCGACGGTGCACCGGGTGCTGGCCGAGCGGCTGGGCGCGGACTGGCGGGATCTGTTCGAGGAGTTCGAGGACAAGCCGGCCGCGGCGGCCTCGATCGGGCAGGTGCACCGGGCGGTGTGGCACGACGGCCGCGAGGTGGCGGTCAAGGTCCAGTACCCGGGGGCCGGTGAGGCGCTGCTCTCGGACTTGAAGCAGTTGAGCCGGTTCGCGGGGCTGTTGGGGCCGCTGATACCCGGCATGGACATCAAGCCGCTGATCACGGAGTTGCGCGACCGGGTCTCCGAGGAGCTCGACTACGAGCTGGAGGCCGAGGCGCAGCGGACCCACGCGGACGCGTTCGACGGCGACGAGGACGTGGTCGTGCCGGACGTCGTGCACCAGGGCGACCAGGTGCTGGTGACCGAGTGGATGGAAGGGACCCCGCTGTCGGAGGTCATAGCCGACGGCACCCAGGAGCAGCGCGACCGCGCAGGACAGCTGCTGGCCCGGTTCCTCTTCTCCGGGCCCGCCCGTACCGGGCTGCTGCATGCCGATACGCACCCGGGCAACTTCCGGCTCATATCGGGGGCGGACGGCCGGATGCGGCTGGGGGTGCTGGACTTCGGCACGGTGGACCGGCTGCCCGGCGGCTGGCCCAAGCCCATCGGCAGGTCACTGCGGATGACGCTGGACGGTGACGCCGAGGGGGTCTACGGGCACCTGTGCGCCGAGGGGTTCGTGAAGAAGTCCATCGAACTCGACCCCGACGCGGTACTGGACTACCTCAAGCCCATCATCGAGCCCGCCGAGGCCGAGGAGTTCACCTTCACGCGGCCGTGGCTGCGCGGCCAGGCGGCGCGGATCGCCGATCCGCGCTCCCCCGCCCACCAGTTGGGCCGGCAGATCAACCTGCCGCCCTCGTACCTGCTGATCCACCGGGTGACGCTGAGCACGATCGGTGTGCTGTGCCAGCTGGGCGCGACGGTTCGCCTCCGGGACGAACTGGAGTCCTGGCTCCCGGGGTTCCTGTCGGAGGACTAGGCGCTCACCTTCACCACCAGCTGGAGTCGAGGCGGCCCTCGATGGCCCGGATGTTGGCCCGGGCGCAGTCGTGGCAGAAATAGTGCCTGCTGCCGTTCTCCATGGAGCAGGTCCAGGTGGGCGGGGCGCCGTCCGGGGACTGGGCGCCGCAGCGGGCGCAGACGACGGGCCGGGCCTCTGGGCCCGGCGCGGCGGGGTGGGGATTCGGCTGGTCCACCTCCAGACGATATCCCCGCAGAGGCGGCCAGGGCTCCGCAACGCACCGGGGGGACCGGTCCGTTCGGACCGGTCCCCCCGGGAGTTGGTTCCTGAGCCTTCTTCAGCGCTCAGTGCATGACGGCCATGGCCAGCGCTCGCCGGGCGCGCAGGGAGACGCGCTCGGCTCGCCGCTGCATGCGCCGGGCGGCGACCAGGCGCACGGCGTGACGCTCGGCGTCCACCTCACGCATGCGGTCGTCCATATGGGCACGGGCCAGGGCTTCTGGGATGAGTTGCATTTCGCGGGTCCTGTTCTGACGCGAGGTGATCGCGCCGGCGGTGATGAAGTCTGCGGTGGCGGCGCCGTGCGGCTGCTCGCTCGTGGTGGCGTAGGGGGACATGAGGGCCTGCTTCAGGGGGTCGTGCGTCAGGGGGCGGTCGATGGTTCCGTGGGCGGTCATGCCGCTGCAACCGGGTTCTTGCGCGGACGGCCACGGGGCCGCTTGCGGGCTACGACGACACCCTGGACGAAGAGCTCTCCACCCCAGACGCCCCAGGGCTCGCGGCGCTCGAGCGCACCGGCGAGGCAGGCCTCGACCAGCGGGCAGGTGCCGCAGAGGGACTTGGCGTACTCGACGTCCGCCGGGGACTCCGCGAAGAAGACCTCCGGGTCGTAGGTACGGCAGGCGACGGGGACGCCGAGGTTCTCGATGGCGTCGTCGAGCGCGGTGAGCGCGGTGAGCGGGGTCAAGGTGGAGTCCTCCGGGACGGGGGGCGCGATCTTTTGGGTCTGAGTTACGGACGGGGCGTGCGCTTCGAGTTGCACGGTGGTTTCTTCCTCGTCTTGGTCGACTAGTCGTACCGGCCGGTTGGCCGGGGTCGGCTGGTACCTGTTCTGCCAGTCCCGAGGCCCCTTCGTTCCGTCATCCCCGTTCGGGGACAAACAGAAGGGCCGCGGATCCCGGGTGGGGTTCCGCGGCCCTGAAGGCGCCGGCCTGATCGTCAGATCAGGCTGGATCACTCCAGGGTTCGAGCCCGCGGAAGGCCCACATCAGGTGGTGCTGCTGCTTCTTCGTCTGCTTCGTCTGGGATCCGGCACCGGCTGCGGCGGCGAAGCCATAGGCGCCATGCGCCCCTGCTTCCACTGCCAGTACTGCCACCGGTGCCTGGGTCGGTCGCTCATTGCGCTCACTGACGAGCAGCGCGGCGGGCGCGGCCGTCAGGGCAGGGCTGTCGACGGAAATCGTGGACAGACCGGTACCCAGGAGCGGAAGGAGCGAGGAGGAGCCGAGCGTGCAGGAAGCGGCAACCGAGCGATCGGTCATTTTGGTGAAGGTCTTGGAGCTGGTCACTGGTTTCGCCTCCTCTCGGCGTCTCGGGGACTCGGCCCGAAGGCCAGTCCCATGCGTATTCGGATAAGTACAGCACGGATCCAGGGCTTCGGAGAAGCCACCGTTTCCGTTGCTAAGAACCTATGGGTCTTCGCTGGGCATGTGCAAACTATTTTTCCGACGAGTTTCTACGCGTCGTCAGAATCCGCGGCCTCGGGGTCCTGACCTGCACAGATGGCCAGCACGTCGACTCCGTACCGCTCAAGCTTGCGGCCGCCCACTCCGGAGATCATCGAGAGCTCGCCCTCCTCGGTGGGCGCGGCCTCCGCGATCGCCATCAGGGTCTTGTCGGTGAAGACGCAGTACGCGGGCAGCCCCTGCTCCTTCGCCTGGTCCGCGCGCCAGTCCCGCAGCCGCTCGTAGAGGCCCTCGTCCATGTCGGACGGGCAGTCCTCGCAGCGCATCAGCTTGAGCTCGCCGGCCTCGGTCAGGGTCTTGCCGCAGACCCGGCACAGCACCGGTCCGCGGCGTCCGCGCTTGCGGGCGCCGCGCTCGATCGTGCCGTCCGCCCGGGCGCCCGGGACCGCGGAGCCCGGCCTCAGGCCGTTCAGGAAGCGGCTGGGGCGTCGGGAGGCCCGGCCGCCCGGAGCGCGGGAGAGGGCCCAGGAGAGCGTCAGGTGCAGGCGCGCCCGGGTGACGCCGACATACAGCAGCCGGCGCTCCTCCTCCACCTGCTCGTCGGTCTTGGCGTAGGTGATCGGCATCATGCCGTCGGTGAGGCCCACGAGGAACACGGAGTCCCACTCCAGGCCCTTCGCGGCGTGCAGGGAGGCGAGGGTGACTCCTTGGACGGTCGGCGCGTGCTGGGCGGCCTTGCGCTCGTCGAGCTCGATGGTGAGGTCCGCGAGGGTGGCGCCGGGCCGGCTGCGGGCGAAGTCCTCCGCGAGCCGGACCAGCGCGGCCAGGGATTCCCACTGGTCGCGGACCGCGCCGGAACCGGCCGGCGGCTCGGTGGTCCAGCCGGTGGAGCTGAGCACGGCCCGGACCTGGGAGCCGAGCTCCACGATGTCGTCCAGCAGCGGGTCGTTCCCCCCGGAGCGGGCGGCTCCGCGCAGGGCGAGGATCGCCTTCTGCACTTCGTTCCGCTCGAAGAACCGCTCGGCTCCGCGCAGCTGGTAGGGGACTCCGGCGTCGGCGAGGGCCTGCTCGTAGACCTCGGACTGGGCGTTGATGCGGTAGAGCACCGCGATCTCGCCCGCCGGGACGCCCGCGGCGATCAGGTCCCGGATCCGGCCGGCGACGCCCTCGGCCTCGGCGGGCTCGTCGGGGTACTCGGCGTAGACGGGGTCGGGTCCGGTCTCGCGCTGGGAGACCAGCTCGAGGCGGTGTTCGGCGGCGCGGCCCTTGGCCTGGTTCAGCAGCCCGTTGGCGAGGTGGACCACCTGGGGGGTGGAGCGGTAGTCGCGGATCAGCTTGACCAGGGTGGCCTGCGGGTAGCGGGTGCGGAAGTTCAGCAGGTGGTCGGGGGTGGCGCCGGTGAAGGAGTAGATCGTCTGGCTGGCGTCGCCGACGACGCAGAGGCTGTCGCGCTCGCCGAGCCAGAGGTCCAGCAGCCGCTGCTGGAGCGGGCTGACGTCCTGGTACTCGTCGACCACGAAGTGCTGGTATTGGGTGCGGATCTGCTCGGCGATGTCGTGGCGGTCCTGGAGGATGCCGACGGTGAGGAGCAGCACGTCCTCGAAGTCGATCATGCCGCGGTCGCGCTTGAGCTGCTCGTACGTCCCGTAGATCTGGGCGATCTCGGCCGTGTCCCGGGGCGCCTCGCGGCCGGCCTTGCGGGCGGCCGCCGGGTAGTCGGCGGGCACGGTCTGGGTGACCTTGGCCCATTCGATCTCGCCGGTGACGTCGCGCAGCTCGCTCCGGTCGAGCCGGATGCGGCAGCGCGAGCCGGCCTCGGCGACGAACTGGATCTTGCGCTCCAGCAGCCGGGGCACCTCCCCGCCGACCGCCTTGGGCCAGAAGTACTGGAGCTGGCGCAGCGCCGCCGAGTGGAAGGTCCGGGCCTGGACCCCGCCCGCGCCCAGCTGGCGCAGGCGTCCGCGCATCTCGCCCGCGGCCCGGTTGGTGAAGGTGACCGCCAGCACGCTGGCCGGCATGAGCTGGCCGGACCGGACTCCGTAGGCGATGCGGTGGGTGATCGCCCGGGTCTTGCCCGTCCCGGCGCCGGCGAGCACGCACACCGGCCCGCGCAGGGTCGTCGCGACCTCGCGCTGCTCCGGGTCGAGGCCCAGGAGCACCGCGTCGGCCGAGTCGACGCCGGCAGTGAAGGATGGGGAGTGCGTTGCTGCTGTCACCCCGCCATGCTGCCAGGTCTCGTGGGCCGGGCGGGAAACTCGTCCACAGGCCGCCCGCATTCGTCGTACTTACGGGCCGGGAATGGGGGCGCGCTCCCGTACGTTCGAGTACTCGGACCACCGACGCCCCACGAAGGAGAGCGCAGCATGCAGGACACGGGCACCGTCACGATGTACAGCACGACCTGGTGCGGCTACTGCCGCCGGCTGAAGACCCAGCTGGACCGGGAAGGCATCGCGTACAACGAGATCAACATCGAGCTCGACCCGGCGTCCGCGGCGTTCGTGGAGAAGGCGAACGGCGGCAACCAGACCGTTCCCACCGTGCTCGTGAAGTCCGCTGCCGGCAGCGAGTCCGTGATGACGAACCCGAGCCTGGCCCAGGTCAAGCAGGCCCTCGCCGTCTGAGCGTGGCCCCCGTGAGCGACAGAAAGGCCCCCGCCGTGCGGCGGGGGCCTTCTGCTGTGACGGATGTGACGGATGCGGCGGATGTGACAAACGTTACGCCGACGGCCGCGGCAGCGGCTCGCCGTACCAGAGCTCGACCAGACGGGCCGCGATGGAGATGCCGCCCGCCGGGGGCAGCACCTCGCCCGCCTCGATCGCCGCGCGCAGGTCCTCGCGGGAGAACCAGCGGGCCTCCTCGATCTCCTCGCCGTCGGCCGTGATCTCCGAGCTGACGGCCCGGGCGGTGAAGCCCAGCATCAGGCTGTACGGGAAGGGCCAGGGCTGGCTGGCGACGTACTCGACCTCGCCGACCTTGACGCCCGCCTCCTCCCACACCTCGCGGATCACGGACTGCTCGATCGACTCGCCCGGCTCCACGAAGCCCGCGAGGGTCGAGAAGCGCCCCTCCGGCCAGTGCACCTGGCGGCCCAGCAGCGCGCGGTCGTGCTCGTCGGTGACCAGCATGATCACCGCCGGGTCGGTGCGCGGGTAGTGCTCGGCCCCGCAGCCCGGGCAGCGCCGGATGTGCCCGGCGGCCGCGACCACCGTGCGCTCGCCGCAGCGGGAGCAGAAACGGTGCATCCGCTGCCAGTTCTCCAGCGCGACCGCGTGCACCATCAGCCCGGCGTCGCGGTGGGAGAGCAGCAGCCCCGCCTCGCGCAGGCCGGCCGCGCGGGCCGACTGGTCCATGCGGCCCGGCAGCGAGTCCTTCTGCAGCGCGAAGTACCGTACGCCGTCCTCGTCCGTGCCCAGGAAGTAGCGGTGCGTCTCGGTGACGGGCGCCTCGAAGGCCGGGGTCATCACGATGCCCGTGCCGCCGTCGGGGGTGTCGTCGATCAGGACCTGGCCGCCGGAGACGACGAACACGCGGGTCGTCGGGTGGCTCCAGGCAGCGGCGAGCCAGGCCTCGTCGAGACGGTGGTGCGCGGCGCGGTCGATGCCGCTGGCCGCGGCAAGCGAGATCGGGCGCTCGGTATGGGTGCTCACGTTACTTTCCAACTCCCCCGGTGGGTGGGACAGGCAGGCTCGGTAAGACGGGTACGGGTGTGCGGTGTGGGTGTCAGGCGGGTGTCCAGTGGGCGGCGAGGTCGCCCCAGAGGTACGCGGTCGTCTCGACGCCCTTGAGCAGGAGGTCGAGCTCCACCTTCTCGTTCGGCGAGTGCCAGCCGTCCGAGGGCACGGAGATGCCCAGGAAGAGGACCGGCGCCGCCAGCACGTCCTGGAGGTCCGCGGCCGGCCCGGAGCCGCCCTCGCGGGTGAAGCGGACCTTCTGGCCGAAGGCGCGGCCCATGGCCCGTACGACGGACTGCAGCGCCGGGTGGTCCAGCGGCGTCAGGCACGGTCGGGTCGGGGCGCCGAAGGTGATGGAGTGCCGGATTCCGGCCGGGATCCGTGCGTCGACCCAGTCCCTGACGGCGGCCTCGACCTCGTACGGGTCCTGCCCGGACACCAGGCGGAACGACAGCTTCAGGTGCGCGGAGGCGGGCACGATGGTCTTGCCGCCGGGGCCCTGGTACCCGCCGCCGATGCCGTTGACCTCGGCCGTCGGGCGGGCCCAGACGCGCTCCAGGGTGGAGTAGCCGGCCTCGCCGGCCGCCGCGTGGGACTTGGCCGTACGGAGCCACTCGGACTCGTCGAACGGCAGCTCGGCGATCAGCGCCCGCTCCTCGTCCGTGAGCTCGGCGATGTTGTCGTAGAAGCCGGGGATCGTGACCCGCTCGTCGGCGTCGTGCAGGGCCGCGACGAGGCGGGCGGCGACGGTGGCCGGATTGGGCACGGCGCCGCCGAAGGCACCCGAGTGGATGTCCTGGTCGGGGCCGTGCAGATCGATCTCGCAGTCGGCCACGCCGCGCATGCCGGTGCACACGGTCGGGGTGGTCTCGGACCACATGCCGGTGTCGGAGACGATCACGATGTCGGCGGCGAGCTCGTCCGCGCGGTCCTCGACGAGGGCGCGGAAGTGGGGGGAGCCGGACTCCTCCTCGCCCTCGATGAGGAGCTTGAGGTTCACGGCGGGGGCGGCGGCGCCGGTGGCCGCCAGGTGCGCCCGTACGCCCAGGGTGTGGAAGAACACCTGGCCCTTGTCGTCGGCGGCCCCGCGCCCGTACATCCGGCCGTCCTTGACGACCGGCTCGAACGGGTCGGTGTGCCAGCCGTCGGCGAGGGCGGCGGGCTGCACGTCGTGGTGCCCGTAGACGAGGACCGTGGGGGCGGCGGGGTCCTCGGCGGGCCAGTGCGCGAAGACGGCCGGGGCGCCGGCGGTCTGCCAGACCTCGGTCACCGGGAAGCCGGTCTCCTTGAGCTTCGCGGCGAGCCAGTCGGCGCTGCGGCGTACATCGTCGGCGTGCTCGGGCTGGGCCGAGACGGACGGGATGCGCAGCCAGTCGGCGAGGTCCTCCAGGAACGCGGCGCGGTGGCTGTCGATGTACGTGCGGACCACGCTGTCCGCCGGGGAGTCGCTCATGCCCACGAGCCTAGCCGTCCCTCTGCCGGCCGCTTTCCGTGTCCGGTTCGCCTTGGAGGATCCGCTCAAGGCGGGCCCGGCCGGGGAGGTTGCGGGGCCGGATGACGCGGCCGCTGCGGACATGGAGGAAGGCTGCGGTGACCCGGTCGAGGGGCGTGCCGGTGGCTTCCGCCCAGGCCAGGCGGTAGACGGCGAGCTGGAGGGGATCGGCCTCGGTCGAGCGGCCGGTCTTCCAGTCGACGATCTCGTACGCGTCGCCGCCGGTGTCATCGGTCTGCTTGTACACCGCGTCGATCCGGCCACGGATCACACGGCCGGCGAGGGTCAGCTGGACCGGGGCCTCCATGCGGTACGGGGGCCGGTCGCCGTACGGGCTGCGCTCGAAGGCGGCCTTGAGGGAGTCGAGGTCGGCCTCGTCGGCGATCTCCTGGTCGGAGCCGGGGAGCTCGGTGGCGGGGTCGAGGACGTCGAGGAGGGGCAGGGGGAGCTCGTCGAAGCGGGACTCGACCCAGGCGTGGAAGCGCGTGCCCTGGCGCGCCGCGGGTTGCGGGGGTTTGGGCATGGGGCGGGCGAGGTCGCGTACGAAGCCCTGCTCGTCGGCGGCGAGCCGCAGCAGTTGGCTGGCGGAGAGGGAGGCGGGCAGCTCGACGTCACGCACCGCCCGGCGGGCACGGCGGAGCTCGCCCTCGAGGGCGTCGAGGTCCCGGTCCCACGAGGCGACGGCCCGTGCCTCCTCGGGGCTGAGCCCGTCGCCCCCGGCGGGGGCCCAGCCGTCGGCCTCCGGCCACAGGTCCTCGTCGGCCGGGGCGGCGGACGCGGCGGACGCCGCCCGGCTCTCCTCGGGCTCCGGCCACGGCTCCTCGCCGCCGTCGGTGTCCGGCGCGGCGGTATCGTCCGGCCAGGGGTCCTCGCAGTGCGGGGGCCAGAGGTAGGGATCGGCCGGGTCCGGGTCCGGGTCCTGGTCCGCGTCGCGGGGCGGGGCGGCCAGGTGGGACTCCACCAGCGCGGCCGCCGCGCGGCGCAGGGCCAGGGAGTCCGCGTCCAGGGGGAGCGGCCAGGAGTGGTCCTGGTCGGCGGCGGTGGCGAGGGCCGGGTTCTGCGCGTCGGGGGCCGGGGCGTCGGCCCAGGCTTCGATCTCGCCGTGGCCCGCGGCGCAGTGCGCGTACAGCGCGTCCAGGAAGGCGGACGGCCCGCGGCGCTTCTTCTGGGTCGGGCCCCACCAGTGGCCCGAGGCCAGCAGCAGGGACCGCGGGCGCGTGAAGGTCACGTACCCGAGGCGCAGTTCCTCCGTGGACTTGTGGTCCTTCAGGGCCGTCTTGAAGGACTTCAGACCGGCCGAGGTCCACGCGGGATCCCCCGGCAGGGTCGCCGCGTCGCCGCGCAGTCCGTACGGCAGGACCTTCGCGTACGAGGTCCAGGCCTCCGGCGCCTTCTCCTTCGGGAACGCGCCCGCGCACAGGTCCGGGACCACGACCACGTCCCACTCCAGCCCCTTGGACTTGTGGGCCGTGAGCACCTTGACCGTGTTCTCCCCGCCGGGCAGCGCGTGGTCGAGGCCCTTCTCGTACTGGGCGGCCGTGCGCAGGAAGGCCAGGAAGGCCAGCAGCGACGCCTCCCCGTCCAGCGCGGCGAAGCCGGCCGCCACGTCCAGGAAGCCGGAGAGGGTCTCCCGGCGGCGGGCCGCCAGCGCGTGCGGGGACGCGGACAGTTCGACCTCGAGACCCGTCGTGGACAGGACCCGGTGCAGGACGTCCATCAGCGGATCCGCCAGCGAGCGCCGCAGGTCGCGCAGCTCCTGCGCCAGGTGCGCGAAGCGGACCCGGGCGTCGGCCGAGAAGGGCAGGTGGTCGTCCGGGGCGGACCCGCCGTCCAGGAACGTCTCCAGCGCGTCGGCCAACGACACGATCTCCGCGGGGTCCACGCCCTCCACCGCCGCCGCGAGGCGGTCGTCCGGGTCGTCCCCCGAGGCGGGCGCGCGGCCGATCAGCAGCCGGGCGCGGCGGCCCAGCAGCGCCAGGTCCCGGGCGCCGATCCGCCATCGCGGGCCGATGAGCAGGCGTACCAGGGAGGCGTTGGCCCCGGGGTCCTGGAGGACCTCGCAGACGGCGACCAGGTCCGCGACCTCGGGGAGGTGGAGCAGGCCGGAGAGCCCGACGACCTCGACGGGCACGTCCCGGTCCACCAGCACCGCCTGGATCCGCGCGAAGTCCCCCGCCGAGCGGCACAGCACGGCGATCTCGCGGGGCTCCGTGCCCGTACGGACGAGGTGCGCGACGGAGTCGCCGAGCCAGTCGAGCTCCTCGGCGTGGGTCTCCAGCAGGGCGCAGCAGACCTGCCCGTCGTACTCGGCGCCGGGCGCGGGCCGCAGTGCCTCGACGCCCTCGTGCATCGAGCGCAGCGGGGCGGCGAGTTCGTTGGCGAGGTCGAGCAGGCGGCCGCCGCTGCGCCGGTTCTCGCTCAGCGAGTAGCGGGTGGCGGGGCGGTCGTCGGCGTGCCGGAAGTGCTCGGGGAAGTCGTCGAGGTTGGCCACCGAGGCCCCGCGCCAGCCGTAGATCGCCTGGCAGGGGTCGCCGACGGCGGTCACGGCGTGGCCGGTCCCCCCGCCGAAGAGGCCGGACAGCAGCAGCCGCTGCGCCACCGAGGTGTCCTGGTACTCGTCGAGCAGCACCACGCGGAACTCCTCGCGCAGCAGCGCCCCCACCTCGGGGCGGGTGGTGGCGAGCCGCGCCGAGAGGGCTATCTGGTCGCTGAAGTCGAGCAGGTCGCGGGAGCGTTTGGCGGTGCGGTATCGCTCGGTCAGCTCCAGCAGTTCGAGGCGGCCGCGCACCGCCTCGGGGACCTTGCGCAGGTCTTCGTTGCTGAGGTTGGTGTCGGCGAGGGTGGCGAGGAGCCCGGTGTCGTAGGCGCGCAGCGCGGCCGGCTCGACCAGGTGCTCGGACAGTTCGGCGTCGAGCGCGAGGAGGTCGCTGACCAGGTCGGGGACGGACTTCGTGAGGGCCGGGTACGGGCCGGGGGCTTCGCGGAGCACCTTCGCGGCGAGCTGGAAGCGGGTGGCGTCGGCGAGCAGCCGGGCGCTGGGCTCCAGGCCGATGCGCAGGCCGTGGTCCTTGAGGAGCTGCCCGGCGAAGGCGTGGTACGTGGAGATGCGCGGCTCGCCCCCGGCCGCGTCGGCCTCGGCCGGGGAGGGGTCCGGGTCGCTGATGCCGGCCCGCGCGAGGGCCTTGCGTACCCGCTCGGCGAGCTCGCCCGCGGCCTTGTTGGTGAAGGTCAGGCCGAGGACCTGCTCGGGCGCGACCGCGCCGGTGCCCACCAGCCAGACCACCCGGGCGGCCATGACGGTGGTCTTGCCGGAGCCGGCGCCCGCCACGATGACCTGGGGGGCGGCCGGGGCGGTGACGCAGGCCATCTGTTCGGGCGTGAAAGGGATGCCGAGGAGCTCTTTGAGCTGCTCGGGGTCGGTGAGGACGGACGGACGCGCGGACACGTAAAGAGGCTAGCCGCCCCCGCTGACAGCCCCGACCGTCCTGCTCACTCCACCGTCTGGCGGCCCTCCGGGCGGGCGCTGCACGAGCTGCGGAAGGAGCAGTGGTCACAGTGCTTGCCGGTGGCGGGCGCGAAGCGCTCGTCGAGGACGCGCCCGGCGGCGGTGGCCAGGAGGTCGCCGACCCACTCCCCGGCCAGCGGCTCCTGGGCCTGGATCTTCGCCGCCGTGTCGCCGCCGTCGCGCTGGGCGGCGCCCTGGCGGAGCTGGACGAGCTCGGCGCCGCCCGGTTCGGGGCGCAGGCCGTCGAAGGCCTCGTCGACGGCGCCCTCGCGCACGGCGAGCTGGTAGACGGCGAGCTGGGGGTGGCGGGCGACCTCGTCGCGCGTCGGGGCGGACTTGCCGGTCTTGAAGTCGACGACGTACGCCCGCCCCTGCGGGTCCGCCTCGACCCGGTCCATGGAGCCCCGGATGCGCACGGCGTACTCGCCCGCTTCGAGCGTGACGTCGAAGTCGTGCTCGGTGGCCACGGCCGCGCGGCCGCCGCGGTCGGTGGTGTGCCAGCGCAGGAAGCGGGCCAGGGCGGCGCGGGCGTTGTCCTTCTCCTGGCGGGACTTCCAGGGCGCGTCGAAGGCGAGGGAGTCCCAGACCGAGTCGAGGCGCTCCATCAGCACGGCGAGGTCGGCGGGGGTGCGGCCGGAGGCGACCTCGTCGGCGAGGACGTGGACGACGTTGCCGAAGCCCTGGGCGGCGGTGGAGGGGGTGTCGGCCTTGACCTCGCGGCCCAGGAACCACTGGAGGGAGCAGGTGTTGGCGAGCCGGTCCAGGGCGCTGCCGGAGAGGGCGACGGGCCGCTCGCGGTCGCGCAGCGGGACGCTGCTGCGGGTGGGCTCGTACAGGCCCCACCAGCGCTGCGGGTGCGCGGCGGGCACCAGGGGGCGGTCCTCGTCGTCGGTGAGCACGGCGAGGCGGGCGAGGCGCCGGGCGGCGGCGTCGCGCAGGGCGGGCGGGGCGGCGGGGTCGACGGTGGTGGCGCGGAGCTCGGCGACGAGCGCGGGGACGGCGAGGGGGCGGCGGGGGCGGCCGGTGACGTCCTTGGGGGTGACGCCGAGCTCGGAGAGGAAGCGGGAGGGCTGGTCGCCGTCGTCGGCGGGGGCCTTGACGGCGGTGACGACGAGGCGGTGGCGGGCGCGGGTGGCGGCGACGTAGAAGAGCCTGCGCTCTTCCGCCAGGAGCGCGCCGGGGGTGAGGGGCTCGGCGAGGCCGTCGCGGCCGATGCGGTCGGCCTCGAGGAGGGAGCCGCGGCGGCGCAGGTCGGGCCACAGCCCGTCCTGCACGCCGGCGACGACGACGAGGGACCACTCCAGGCCCTTCGAGCGGTGGGCGGTCATGAGCCGGACGGTGTCGGAGCGGGTGGCGCGGGTGGTGAGGGTGTCGGCGGCGATGTCCTCGGCCTCGAGCTGTTCGAGGAAGTTGAGGGCGCCGCGGCCGCCGGTACGTTCCTCCGCGCGGGCGGCGGTGTCGAAGAGCGCGCAGACCGCGTCGAGGTCGCGGTCGGCGTTGCGGCCGGCGGCGCCGCCGCGGCGGGAGCCGCGCTCCAGGCGCTGCGGCCAGGGGGTGCCGTCCCAGAGGGTCCAGAGGGCCTCTTCGGCGGTGCCGCCGCCCTGGAGGAGTTCGCGGGCCTTGCGCAGGAGCAGGCCGAGGCGTTGCGCTCCGCGGGCGTAGGCGGGGTCGTGCGCGACGAGCCGCTCGGGTTCGGCGAGGGCGCGGGCGAGCAGTACGTCGGAGGGCGCGGGCGTCCTGACCCCGGCGGCCCGCTCCTCGTCGCGCAGCGCCCGCCCGAGCCGCCGCAGGTCGGCGGCGTCCATCCCGCCGAGCGGCGACGCGAGCAGCGCGAGCGCCGCCTCGACCCCGACCCACCCCTCGTCGTACCCCCCGCCCTGCGGCCCCGCCCCGGTCGCGTCCGCGGCGGCGGCGCCGGACGTCCCGGCGGGCTGTCGGCCCGCGGGGGCCTCGGCCCCGGACTCGACGGGGCCGCCTGCGGCGGGCTCGGCCGCACCGAGCCCCTCGCCCGGCTGCGCCGGGCCACCGGCCTGCGCGGCTCCGCCCCCGGCGGTCGCACCGGCGGAGCCGGGCCCCTCGGGAGTGGCCGCCACGGCCGGGTCGGCTGCGCCCGGGGCGGGCTGTGCGCCCGCGTGCGCCCCGGCTCCGCCGGAAGCGCCCTGCCCTCCGGCGAAGCCGGAACCCGAGACCCCGTCGGCGGAGCCGGAAGGCCCGTCGGCGGAAGCCGCGAGCCCCACCGCGGAGCCGGGAGCCCCGTCGGCCGAGCCGGAGCCCGTCTCGGCGGAGCCGGGGGGCGGCGGGGCGGCGGCGGTCGGGACCGGGGAACCCCCCGGGAGGGGAAGGGCGGCGGTGGCTGTCGTGCGCAGGGCCGTCAGGAGGGGGGAGACCGCGGGTTCGTGGCGGAGGGGGGTGTCCGCGCCGTCCGTCTCGGCCGGGACTCCCGCCGAGATCAGGGCGCGGCGCATCGTCGGCAGGGTGCGGCCGCCGGCGCGGACCAGGACGGCCATGTCCCCCCACGGCACGCCGTCCTCCAGGTGCGCCCGGCGCAGGATGTCGGCGATGTTGTCCAGCTCGGCACCGGCCGTCGGGTAGGTGAACACCTCCACCCGCCCGCCGTCCCGTACGGGCCGCAGGTCGCGGTGGGCGCGGACCGCCACCGCCGGGAGGCGGGGCATCGGCATCCGGGCCGTGAGCTGCCGGGTCGCCGCGAGCAGGCCCGCGGACTGCCGGCGGGAGACGGTCAGCGCGCGCACGGCGGCGCCCGGGAACGCGCCCTCGAAGTCGAGGATGTTGTTGATGTCCGCGCCCCGGAAGGCGTAGATCGACTGGTCGGGGTCGCCGAAGGCGACCAGCGTGCCCCCGGGCCCGGCCAGGGCTCGCAGCAGGCGCAGCTGGGAGGCGTCGGTGTCCTGGAACTCGTCCACGAAGATCACGTCGTACGAGGAGGAGAGCGCCGGGGTGCGTTCCGCCAGCAGCACCGCGCGGTGCAGGAGTTCCGCGTAGTCCAGCGTGCCCTGGAGGTCCAGGACGTCGAGGTACTCGGAGAGGAAGGCCGCCGCCGCCTTCCAGTCGGGGCGGCCGATCCGGTGGGCGAAGTCGGACAGGGCCGCCGGCCCCAGGCCCAGCTCGCGCGCGCGGGCCAGCACGGCGCGGACCTCGTCCGCGAAGCCGCGGGTCGTCAGCGCGGCCCGCAGGTCGTCCGGCCAGCGGATCGAGCGGAGCCGGCGCTGGCCCTCCAGGAGGGTGCGGACCATCACGTCCTGCTCGGGCCCGGACAGCAGCCGCAGCGGATCCGCGAACAGGTCGGTGTCCTGGTGGGCGCGGACCAGCCCGTAGCAGAAGGAGTGGAAGGTGGTGGCCTGCGGGGCGCGCGCGCCGCCGAGGCGCAGGGCGGCCCGGTCGCGCAGTTCCACGGCGGCCTTGCGGCTGAAGGTGAGGATCAGGATCCGGGCGGGGTCGGTCCCGGCCTCGACGCGGGCCGCGGCCGCCTCGACCAGCGTGGTCGTCTTTCCGGTGCCCGGTCCGGCCAGGACGAGCAGTGGTCCGCCGGTGTGGTCAACCACAGACTGCTGCGCTGCGTCCAGCACAGGAGGATCCACCTGTTCCGGCCCGGTGCGCACCAGGCGGTACGCGTCAGGGGTCCGCGTACGCCGCCGCTCGGCGCGGTCGGAGGAAGAGGTGTTCACGTGAGGTGCCGGTCCTGGTGGGTCTGCGGTTGCTGGCGCTGCTGGCGTTGCCGCGACGGCCGAAGCCGAAGCCGAAGGGGCAACGCTACGCCAACCGGCGCGTGCCGCGCAGTTCCCTCAGGGGTGCCGTCCGGCCCCGCGGGTCGCTCGTACGGGCCTTCGTACGTCCCTTCGACCGCCCGTTCGGGCCGCGCATGGCCGAAGCTGTCAGGTGTGACCTTCGTCCTGTCCGGCGGCTCCGTCCCAGCGGGCCCGCCGCATGTCCAGCCGCGGCTCGCCGGCGCCGGTGAGCCGCAGCGGGGTGGCCTCGGCGCGGTAGTTCTCCAGCGCGCGCCGCTCGCTGCCGGGCAGGGGGCGGCCGTCCGCCCGCACCACGCGCCACCAGGGCACGGCTCCTCCGTACAGGCCCATGACGCGGCCGACCTGGCGCGGTCCCCCCTCGCCGAGCCACTCCGCGACGTCGCCGTACGTCATCACCCGGCCGGGCGGAATCCGCTCGGCCACCTCCAGCACCCGCTCCGCGTACGCGGGCAGCTCCTCGCTCATTCAGCACAGGGTGCCGCACCCGGGCCGGCGAGCGAACGACAACCCCTCGGAAGCTTTGGTTCCGCACCGGCACGCACCCTGATGCCCCGCATGCCCGCCGGTCCGTGCCACCATCTTCCGGGCGGTGACTGGTGATACGTGATCAAGAAGAGATGGAAGTGACGGCGAAGGAGCAGGGTGTGAGCCCTCCGAACGGCGCGGCGCGGGGCGGGGACGCGTGCCCGGACAACGGCACGCGACACCCGGATCCCGACGGCGACCCGTACCCGGGCGCGGCCCGGGACTCCGGCGCCGAGCCGCACCCCGACGCTGCCCAGACCCCGGCCCAGGCCCCGGCCCAGACCCCAGCCCCGGCCCAGACCCCAGCCCCGGCCCCGGCCCCGGCCCCGCCCCCCGAGGTCTGCGCCGAGGCCGCAGCGGACCCCCATC
This sequence comes from Streptomyces sp. NPDC060031, assembly GCF_042736805.1. Classification (NCBI taxonomy): domain Bacteria; kingdom Bacillati; phylum Actinomycetota; class Actinomycetes; order Kitasatosporales; family Streptomycetaceae; genus Streptomyces; species Streptomyces sp. NPDC060031. The sequence continues at coordinate 13,956 of NZ_JBHWVM010000058.1, read as the reverse complement.
CCGACGACCCGCCCGGCCACACCCCGACGGCGGCCGACCGGGTCGAGGTGGACGAACCGCTGCTCGCCGCCCGCGTGCACCGCCCCTCGGACCTCGTACGCCTCCTCGCCGGCGTCCTCGGCATCGCGATCGTGCTCGGCCTCGCCGCCTTCGCCCACGGCACCACGGCCGGCCTGGAGCAGGACATCAGCAAGGGCACCGGCCAGGCGCCGGACGTGCTGATCAAGGTCGCGGGCCTGGTGTCCTCGATCGCGGTGCTCCTCGTCCCCGTGGCCTTCGCCATCGAGCGGCTGATCAAGCGCGACGGGCTGCGCATCGCCGACGGCGTCCTCGCCGCCGTCCTCGCGCACGGCGTGACCCTCGCCACCGACCTGTGGGTATCCCAGGCCGCCCCCCAGACCATCCAGGACGCCCTCACCCGCTCCGCCGGAGCCGGCGGGGCCCTCACCGATCCGGTGCACGGCTACCTCGCGCCCGTGATCGCGTACATGACGGCCGTCGGGATGACCCGGCGGCCGCGCTGGCGGGTCGCCCTGTGGGTGGTCCTGCTGCTGGACGCCTTCGCGATGCTGGTCGGCGGCTACACCACGCCCTTCTCGATCATCCTGACGGTGCTGATCGGCTGGAGCGTCGCGTACGGAACCCTGTACGCGGTCGGCTCGCCGAACGTCCGGCCCACCGGACAGAACCTCCTCGCGGGGCTGCGCCGGGTCGGCTTCCAGCCGGTCAGCGCGATGCGAGCGGATGCCTCCGAGGGGGACGGCTCCGACGTCGGCGACCGGGGGCGGCGCTACCACGTCACCCTGGAGGACGGGCCCGCGCTGGACGTCACCGTCGTGGACCGCGAACAGCAGGCGCAGGGCTTCTTCTACCGGGTCTGGCGTCGGCTGACCCTGCGCGGGATCACCACCCGGCGCAGCATCCAGTCGCTGCGCCAAGCCCTGGAGCAGGAGGCCCTCCTGGCCTACGCGGCCATCGCGGCCGGGGCGAACGCGCAGAAGCTGATCGCCACCTCCGAGCTGGGCCCGGACGCCGTGATGCTCGTCTACGAGCACCTGGGCGGACGGAGCCTCGACGCGCTGCCCGACGAGGAGATCACCGACGAGCTGGCCCACAACGCGTGGGAGCAGGTACGGGCCCTCCAGTCGCGCCGGATCGCGCACCGCAGGCTCACCGGGGACGCGCTCGTGGTGGATCGTTCCGGCAAGGTCATCCTCACGGACCTGCGGGGCGGCGAGATCGCGGCCGGCGACCTGGTGCTGCGCATGGACATCGCGCAGCTGCTGACCACGCTCGGCCTGCGGGTCGGCGCGGAGCGGTCGGTGGCCTCGGCGGTGGCGGTGCTCGGGCCCGACGCGGTGGCGGACTGCCTGCCGCTGCTCCAGCCGATCGCGCTGAGCCGCTCCACCCGGGCGACCCTGCGCAAGCTCGCGCGGGAGCGGGCGGACCGGGAGCGGGAAGCCGTGCTGGAGTCCTCGCGGGCGGCGAAGGCGGCGCGCGGGGCGGGGACGCCCTCGACCAGCCCCGCGGCCGAGCGCAAGGCCGAGAAGCGGGCGCTGGACGACGCCCTGGACGAAGCGCGGGAGGAGGACCTCCTCAGCCAGATCCGCCGGCAGGTGCTGCTGATCCGCCCGCAGGCGCCGGTGGAACCGGCCCGGCTGGAACGGATCCGGCCCCGCACCCTCGTGTCCTTCATCGCGGCCGCCTTCGGTGCCTACTACCTGCTCACGCAGTTCGCCGACGTGCAGTTCGGGACCATCATCGGGGAGGCCCAGTGGGGCTGGGTCGGGGCGGCGCTCGCCTTCTCGGCACTCAGCTACTTCGCCGCCGCGATGAGCCTGCTGGGCTTCGTGCCGGAACGGGTGCCGTTCCTGCGGACGGTGCTCGCGCAGGTGGCGGGCTCCTTCGTGAAGCTGGTGGCCCCGGCCGCGGTCGGCGGCGTCGCGCTGAACACCCGCTTCCTCCAGCGGTCCGGGGTGCGGCCCGGTCTCGCGGTGGCGAGCGTGGGCGCCTCGCAGCTCTTCGGGCTGGCGAGCCACATCCTGCTGCTGCTGTCCTTCGGCTACCTGACCGGGACCGAGAAGACCCCGGAGATGACCCCCTCCCGGACGGTCATCGCCGGTCTGCTGACGGTGGCGGTCCTGGTGCTGGTGGTGACGGCGGTGCCGTTCCTGCGGAAGTTCGTGGCGGACCGGGTACGGGCGCTGTTCGCGGGCGTGGTGCCGCGCATGCTGGACGTGCTGCAGCAGCCGCAGAAGCTGGTGACCGGCATCGGCGGCATGCTGCTGCTGACCGGCTGCTTCGTGATGTGCCTGGACGCCTCGATCCGTGCCTTCGGCGGCGGCCAGGCCATCAGCTACGCGAGCATCGCGGTGGTCTTCCTCGCGGGCAACGCGCTGGGGTCGGCCGCGCCGACGCCGGGCGGCATCGGCGCGGTGGAGACCACGCTGACGCTGGGCCTCGTCGCGGCGGGTCTGGACAAGGAGGTCGCGATCTCTGCGGTGCTGCTGTTCCGCACGATGACCTTCTGGCTGCCGGTCCTGCCGGGGTGGATCTCGTTCAACTTCTTGACGCGCAAGGAAGCCATCTAGCTCCGCTGGTGTACCGGGGGTGCTGCGCCCGGCGCGGCCGGGCGGGGGCTACCCGTTCGGCTCATGGCGCGGGCGGCCGACGCGCCGGGCCCACAGGATGGGGGCATGCCGAGAAACGCCCTTCGGATCACCACTGCCGCCGCCCTCGCCACCGCGCTGCTCACCACCAGCGCCTGTTCCGACGGCGGGGGGAAGGACAAGGAGACGAAGGACGGCAGCGCCCAGAAGGTCAAACCCCTCAAGTGGGGGGACTGCGAGGCGCCCACCGCGGACGAGGGCGGCGGGCAGACGCCCGGCAAGGACTGGAAGTGCGCCACCCTCGACGTTCCGCTCGACTACTCCAAGCCCGAGGGCGAGACCATCCCGCTCGCCCTCATCCGCGCCCAGGCCCGCGACAAGAAGAACCGCATCGGGTCCCTCGTCTTCAACTTCGGCGGCCCCGGCGGCTCCGGCATCAGCACCCTGCCCGGCGCGGCCACCGAGTACGCGGCCCTGCGCGAGCGCTACGACCTGGTCAGCTTCGACCCCCGCGGGGTCGGCCGCAGCGCGCCCGTCCGCTGCGAGGGCGACAAGCAGCTCGACGCCTACTACGCCTCCGACTCCACCCCGGCGACGCCCGAGCAGGAGAAGCGGTTCGTCGACAACATCCGCACGTACCAGCAGGCCTGCGAGGAGAACTCCGGCAAGGTGCTCCCCCACGTCGGCACGGAGAACGCCGCCCGCGACCTGGACCGCGTCCGCCAGGCCCTCGGCGACGAGAAGCTCCACTACTTCGGCATCTCCTACGGCACCGAGCTAGGCGGCGTCTACGCCCACCTCTTCCCCAAGAACGTCGGCCGGGCCGTCTTCGACGCCGTCGTCGACCCCACCAAGACCTCCGAGGAGGGCGCGCTGGGCCAGGCCAAGGGATTCCAGCTGGCCCTCGGCAACTTCGCGCAGGACTGCGTGAACCGCGGCGACGCCTGCAGGCTCCAGGGCAGCACCGCCAAGGAGATCGAGGACAACATCATCAAGCTCCAGAAGGACCTGGCGCTCAAGCCGATCCCCGGCGCGGGCGGCCGCCCGCTCACCGAGAGCTCGGCGACCAACGGCATCGCCCAGGCCCTGTACTCCAAGGAGCTGTGGCCGCTGCTGGAACAAGGGCTGGACGAGGCCGACGGCGGACAGGGCCAGCTGCTCCTCGCCCTCTCCGACGCGCTCAACGGCCGTGACCAGCAGGGCAAGTACAGCAACATCGGCGCCGCGAACACCGCGATCAACTGCGCCGACTCCAAGGAGCGCTTCACCCTCGCGCAGACCAAGTCCAAGCTCCCGGGCTTCCGTTCGGCCTCGCCCGTCTTCGGGGACTTCCTGGGCTGGGCCATGATGAGCTGCACCGACTGGCCGGTCACGGGCGCCTGGGACACCCCGGACGTGTCCGCCCCGGGGGCCGCCCCGATCCTGGTGATCGGCAACACCGGCGACCCGGCGACCCCGTACGAGGGCGCGCGCAAGATGGTGGAGCGGCTCGGCCCCGGCGTCGGCGTGGAGCTCACGTACAAGGGCGAGGGGCACGGCGCGTACAACAGCGGCGACAAGTGCGTGCAGCAGGCGGTGAACTCCTACCTGCTGGACGGGAAGGTGCCGGGCGCGAACACCGTCTGCACCGCGGCCTGACACACGCCGAAGGGGCCGCACCGCCTGAGCGGTACGGCCCCTTCGGCGCGCTGCTAGTAGACCGGCTTGTCGGGCTCGATCTGGTGGACCCAGCCGATCACGCCGCCGCCGACGTGCACCGCGTCCGAGAAGCCCGCGGACTTCAGGACCGCGAGGACCTCCGCGCTGCGGACGCCCGTCTTGCAGTGCAGCACGATCCGCTTGTCCTGCGGCAGGTCCTGGAGGGCGGTGCCCATCAGGAACTCGCCCTTGGGGATCAGCTTCGCGCCGGGGATCGAGACGATCTCGTACTCGTTGATCTCGCGGACGTCGATGATCTCGATGGGCTCGTCGGTGTCGATCCACTCCTTGAGCTGCTTCGGAGTGATCGTCGAGCCGGCTGCCGCCTCCTGGGCCTCCTCCGACACGACGCCGCAGAAGGCCTCGTAGTCGATGAGCTCGGTGACGGTCGCGTTCGGACCGCAGACCGCGCAGTCGGGGTCCTTGCGGACCTTGACCTGGCGGTACTGCATCTCCAGGGCGTCGTAGATCATCAGGCGGCCGACCAACGACTCGCCGACGCCGGTGAGGACCTTGATGGCCTCGGTGACCTGGATGGACCCGATGGACGCGCAGAGCACGCCCAGCACGCCGCCCTCGGCGCAGCTCGGGACCATGCCCGGCGGGGGCGGCTCCGGGTAGAGGCAGCGGTAGCACGGGCCGTGCTCGGACCAGAAGACCGAGGCCTGGCCGTCGAAGCGGTAGATCGAGCCCCACACGTACGGCTTGTTCAGCAGCACGCAGGCGTCGTTGACCAGGTAGCGCGTGGCGAAGTTGTCCGTGCCGTCGACGATGAGGTCGTACTGGCTGAAGATCTCCATCACGTTCTCGGCTTCGAGCCGCTCTTCGTGAAGGACCACGTTCACGTACGGGTTGATGCCCAGCACGCTGTCACGGGCCGACTCGGCCTTGGAACGGCCGATGTCCGCCTGGCTGTGGATGATCTGGCGCTGCAGGTTCGACTCGTCGACCTCGTCGAACTCCACGATGCCCAGCGTGCCGACGCCGGCCGCGGCCAGGTACATGAGGGCGGGCGAGCCGAGGCCGCCCGCGCCCACGGCCAGCACCTTGGCGTTCTTCAGGCGCTTCTGGCCGTCCATCCCGACATCCGGGATGATCAGGTGGCGGGAGTACCGACGGACCTCGTCAACGGTGAGCTCAGCAGCTGGCTCTACCAGGGGTGGCAGCGACACGGGGACTCCGTAGATGATTAAGTCTTAACGGTGGTTCTCCCGGTAACACTGCCACGCCCTTCTTCATTCCGAGACACCCGGTCCGATGCGCGAGACGATTTCGTCCCAGTACCCGGGCATCGATGCCCAGGGGTCCCGGTCCCCGGCCCCCCGCCGGTCCGTGAACCAGACGGTCCCGGCGCCCTGCCAGCGGGCGATCCGCACCGCCTCCTCCAGGTGGGTGCGGGGCACCCCGTGGACGAGGTGGCAGAACCGCTCCGCCGGATGTTCCGCGGTCCACTCGGCCACCTGGGACCAGCGGTAGTCGGCCCAGGCCCCTGAGAAGGTGACCAGTTGATCGGCCACCTCCGCGTAGCCCTCGTACGGGTGGGTGCCGTGCCCGAGCACGATCCGCAGGTCCTCACCGAGCCCGCGCACGGTGTCGGCCACCCGGCGCACCGCGGCCAGGTCCGTCTTGTCCGCGGGGGCCCCGGCCAGGTAGAAGCCGCCGACCCCGTACCAGTCCCGGAAGCGGTGGGCGTCGGAGACGAGCTCCCCGAAGGACCGCGAGCCGTCTCGCATGGCGAGATGACCCAGTACCGTGCCGCCCGCCCCCCGCAGCTTCGCGGCGGCCTCCGTGCAGTGCGGGTCGGGCCGGCCGCCCGGGCCGTCCGCGACGTTGAGGACGGCCCAGTGCAGCGGGGTGCCGGGGCGGGTCAGCTCCGCCCACTCGACCGGTGCGAGCAGCGGGTGCGCGTACCCGGGGATGCCGAGGCCGAGCCGGCCGGCCTCGGTGGCGGCCGGCGCGGCGATCCCCGGCGGGGTGGTCAGATGCGGCACGCCGCCTCCATCCAGATGTCGGCGAGGGATTCCTCCAGGTTGATCCGGGGCCGCCAGCCGAGCCGGTCCCGGGCGGTGCGGACGTCGGCCTGCTGCCAGGCGCCGCAGCCGTCCGGGTAGGGGTACGGGGGCGGGGCCGTCGCGGCGGCGAGCTGTTCGGGCGTCGCCTCGGAGCGCGGGGAGCCGATGGCGGCCAGGCCCGCCGGGCGGCCCGGGTGCGCGTGCGGCTGCTGCGATCCGCCGTGCGGGACGTCCAGTTCGTGCAGGGAACCGCCGTATCCGGCGACCCGCGCCAGTACGGCCGCCGCGTCGCGCAGCCGGACGGCGCGCCCGGTGCCGATGTTGACGACCCCCTGGGCGGCCGACAGCGAGGCGGCGTGCACGGCCCGCGCCACGTCCCGCACGTCCACGAAGTCCCGCTGTACGCCGAGCCCGCTGAGCTTGAGCTCGCCGTCCCCGGACTGCATGGCGCGCCGCATGGCCTCGGCGAGGCGGCCGAGCGGGGAGCCGGCCGGGGTGCCGGGGCCGACGGGTGAGAAGACCCGCAGGACGACGGCGTCCAGGCCCGAGCCGAGCACCAGCTCGGTGGCGGCCAGTTTGCTCACCCCGTACGGTCCGCCGGGTCTCGGCACGGCGTCCTCGGCCGTGGACGAGCCGGGCTGGCTGGGCCCGTACTCGGCGGCGCAGCCGAGCTGGACGAGCCGCGCCCCGCAGCCGCTGCGGCGCAGCGACTCGCAGATCGTGGCGACGGCGACGGTGTTGTGCCGGGTGAGCTCGCGGGCGCCGCCGCGGGTGGCGCCCGCGCAGTTGATGACGACGCCCGGGTGGACGGCGTCGAGGAACCGGGTGAGCGCGCCGGGGCTGCCGGTGGCGAGGTCGAAGCGCACGTCGGCGTCGTCGCCGCGGCCGAGCGCGGTGAGCTGGACGGCGGGGTCGGCGAGGAGCCGGTCCGCGACGTAGCGGCCGAGGTATCCGTTGGCTCCGATCAGCAGCACCCTCATCGCGCGGCCCCTTGGTTGGTTGGCTGACCGGTCATGTCCTGTTTCTCCTTGCTGGCTGGGTGGATAGGGGTACGGCGGGCGCTTGCGCGTCGGCTCCGAAGGGCGGTCCTAGGACCGGGTCGCGTGCGCCGACGCCCGGGAGAGCGCGAGCACCGCGTGTACGAGGAGCCCTGCCGCGGCGGCGAGCGGGCCCGCCGGGGTGGGGAGCAGGGCGAGGGCGAGGGCCGCGGCGACGGGCCCGCGCGGGGCGCCGTGCGCGAGCAGCAGCCGGGTCAGGAACAGCAGCACCGCGAGCGGTACGGCGGCGCCGAGCGGTGCGCCGGCGAGCGCGGCCGCCCCCGCGGCGGCCGCGGTGAAGAGCGCGACGGCCCCGAGCAGCAACGGGCGCACCCCGTCGGCGAAGTCCTCCAGGGCGCGGCTCCCGGCGAGCCTGCGCCGGGCGCGGGCCGCGAACACCGCGGCGGCCAGGTGCCCGGGGGCGACGGCCAGGGCGAGGGCGACGCCGAGGGGGACGCCGTGGCGGTGGCCGGCCCACCCGACGGCGGCCGCGGCGAGCAGGTGGAGCAGTGCCGGGAAGCGGCCCCCGGCGGCGGTCCGGCCGGGCCACACCAGGGCGGCGACGGTGCCGAGCGCGGCGACGGCCCCGGCCCCGGGCATCTGGGCGGCGGCCGCGCCGAGCGCGAGGGCGCCGGGCAGCAGGGCGTAGCCGAAGCCCCGTAGCGCGCGGGGCCCTACGGCGGGACCGGCGGGCGCGGCCTGCGGGACCTCGCCGCGCGGGGTGCGGGCGTACAGCTCCTCGGCGAGGGAGAAGACGTTCCGGTGGCGAAAGCGCGTGGCGGTGCGGTCGGTGATGCCGTGCGCCTCCAGTCCGGCGGCGATCTCCAGCGGGTCGACGGCCCGCTCGCACAGTTCCCGGTGCCGGTGAAGCAGCGCCTTGACGGGGTCGCCGCGCCGCCGCCCGGCGTTCGCGGCCCCGCCGGCGTTCGCGGCCCCGCCGGCGTTCGAGGCGCGCAGCCCCGGCAGCGGCGCCGCACCCGCGATGTCAGGGGTGGTCATGCCGTCGCCTCCGCGGCCCAGGTCGGGCTGGTCCAGTGGCCGGGCACCCGCGCCTCCGCGGGCTGCGCGAAGGGGACCTCGCCGTCCGGCCGCGCCGATCCGCGGGCCAGCAGGTGCAGGTAGATCTCCTGGAAGGCCTTCACGTTCTGCTCGACGGTGAACAGCTCCTGGGCCCGCGCCCGGGCGGCCGCGCCGAGCCGCTGCGCCCGCTCGGGGTCCCGCAGCAGGGCGAGGCAGGCGTCCGCGAGCGCCCGGGGGTTGCGGGGCGGGACCACCAGCCCGGTGCCGCCGATCACCTCGCACACCGCGCCGACGTCCGTGGACACGGTGGCGCGGCCGCAGAACATCGCCTCGGCCAGGGTGATCGGGAAGCCCTCGATCACGGAGGACAGCACGACCACCCGCCCGGCGCCGTAGGCGTCGGCGGGCGACGGGGCCTCGGGTCCGCCGATCTCCTCGAAGGTGACCGGGCTCTCCCCGGCCGTGACGGCGTCGGCGGCCTCGTCGGGGAACAGCTGCGCGGCCAGCGAGCGGCAGTCGGAGAGGTAACCCGGCGCCACGGCCGTCGCGAAGATCCGCAGCCGGGTCTGCGGCTCGGCCCTGCGCACCTCGGCGAAGGCGTGCAGCAGGGCGATGAGGTCCTTGGCCGGCTCTATGCGGCCGACCCAGACCAGGGTGTCCGGGTCCCCGCACCCGGGGTCCTCCCCGACGGTGGCGAATCGGTCCGCCTCCATCCCCGGGTAGACCGTCCGCAGCCGCGCCCGCGGCGCCCCGCACCGCTCCTGCCAGCGCCGGGCGTGGGCGTTGCCGGGGGTGAGCAGGTCGGCCCGGGCGTAGATCTCGCCGGCGAGCCGGATGTGGAAGGCGGCGAGCAGGGCCCGTACGGCGGGCCGTTCGTCGGGGCTGTGCTCCAGGTACTGGGCGCGGAGCTGGACCCCGTACTCGGTGACCAGCAGCGGCACCCCGAAGAAGCGTTTGGCCAGCAGCCCGGGGAGCGCCGCGACCCCGCCCGCCGCGGCGTGGCACACGTCGACCGCGCCCAGGCCGCGCTCCCCCTGCTCCTCGTACCAGTCGAGGGACAACGGCCGCAGCCTGCGCTCCAGTTCGTCCACGAAGGCCAGCAGGTCCGGCACCTGCGCCGCCTGTACGGCCCGGCTCGCGCCCGGGGCCCGGCAGGCCGACTCCACGGCGCGCACCGCCGTCTCGGAGCGCAGGGCCGCGTACAGCCCGCCCTGCTCCCCGGCGAGCTCGGCCAGGCCGTACAGCCCGGCCGCGAAGGGCTCGGCCTCCCCCGCGCAGATGCCCCGGACCAGGGTGGTGAAGCAGTCGGCGAAGCGCCGCCGCTCACGCCGCGAGTAGCTGCGCCCGTCATCGGCGGGGGCCCACAGGGGGGCGGTGCGGACCCGGGTCACGTGGTCCGGCAGCGACACCCGGCCGCGCTCCTCCTGTTCGGCGCTGCGGCTCAGTGCGTAGAGCTCGAACTCGTGCTGCGGGAGTCCGCGCACGAGCCGGTCGCACCAGAGCCTGGCCTCTCCCGTCGCATACGGATAACCACCTTCCGTGAGCAGTCCGATCCGCACGAGTGGCACCCCCGATCTCCCGTCTGGGCGGTCGCCGTCGGTCCGGCGACCCGCCGCGGAAGAACTCAAGCGGATCCGTCGAAGGCGGGGCGGGCGGGTGGGGGGGGCGGCCCCCGGAGGGGTGTAGTTGGGTTAATTTGCCGGAAGGTTGGGGGGGGAGCACCCAAGAAACAGTGTAATTTAAAAAAAAGACACAGGCGACGAAAATTTGAT
>NZ_JBHWVM010000058.1:0-3798 GCF_042736805.1 Streptomyces sp. NPDC060031 | reverse complement strand
CCCCCCCCCCCCCCCCCCCACCCCCGGGGGGGGGGGCCGGGGGCGGCCGCCCCCCCCGCCGCTACCCACCCCCCGCGCCCCGCCCGGGGGGGGGCGGGGGGTTCGCCCCCCCCGCCACCGGAAGGGGTGAAGAGTCGTAACTTTCCCGTACGGTTCGCGTTCGAGCACGCTAGAAAGGGCACGGCCCTACGCGAAGACCTCCTGCCGAGAGGCCCGGCGCGCATCGGCCAGCGCCGGATCGAGAGACGGTACGGCGGCCAGGAGCTGCCGGGTGTAGGGGTGCGCCGGGCGGTCGTACACCTCGTCCACCGGCCCCTCCTCGACGATCTCGCCGCGCCGCATGACGGCGACCCGGTCGCTGACCTGGCGGACCACCGCGAGGTCGTGGGCGATGAAGACCAGGGCGATGCCCAACTCCCGCTGGAGTTGCGACAGCAGGGCGGTGACCTGCGCCTGCGTGGTGACGTCGAGGGCGGAGACCGGCTCGTCGCAGACGATCAGCCGGGGCCGGGGCGCGAGCGCCCGGGCGATGCCGACGCGCTGGCGCTGGCCGCCGCTGAACTCGTGCGGGTACCGGTCGTGGTGCGCCGCCTCCAGCCCGACGCGCACCAGCAGTTCGCCGACGCGGGCCCGGATCGCGGACTCGTCGCGCTCGCCGGCGGCGCGCAGCGGATCGGCGATGGACTCGCCGATGGAGCGGCGCGGGTTGAGCGAGGACACCGGATCCTGGAAGACCATCTGCACCCCCGGGGCCACCCCCTCCACCTCCCGCCCGTCCCGCTGCAGTTGCCCGGAACTGGGATCCAGCAGCCCGACGAGCATCCGCCCGAGCGTGCTCTTGCCGCTCCCGCTCTCCCCCACGATCCCGAGCGTCTCCCCGGCCCGCACGGCGAGCGACACCCCGCCCACGGCAACGACCCGCCGCCTGCCCCGCCCGAACTCCTTCCGCAGGCCGAACGCTTCGACAACCGGCGCGGCCGCATCCAGCCCCGCCGGCGTCCGAGGCGCGGGGTCCGGGGCGGAGTCCCGCGGCCTGGCCCGCGCCCCGTCCAGCCGCGGCACCGCCGCCAGCAGGGTCCGCGTGTACGGATCGGCCGGCGCGGACAGGACGCGCGACACGGCCCCCCGCTCCACGGCGCAGCCGCCCCGCATGACGAGCAGCTCGTCCACGCTCTCCGCCGCCACCCCCACGTCATGGGTGACCAGCAACAGCCCCAGCCCCCGCTCCTCCCGCAGCCCGTGCAGCAGGTCCAGGATCTGCGCCTGGACGGTGACGTCCAGCGCGGTGGTCGGCTCGTCGGCGATCAGCAGCCGCGGCTCACAGGCCAACGCCATCGCGATCAGGGCGCGTTGCCGCATGCCGCCGCTGAACTCGTGCGGCCGGGCGCGCGAGCGCCGTACCGCGTCGGGGATGCCCACCCGGTCCAGCACCTCCACCGCCCGGGCCCGCGCGGCGCGCCGCGAGACGTCCGCGTGGATCCGGTGGACCTCGGCGATCTGGTCGCCGATGGCGTGGTACGGGTCCAGGGAGCTCAGCGGGTCCTGGAAGACCACCGCGGCGGTCCCGCCCCGCAGCCTGCGCAGTTGCGCGGGCGAGGCCGCGGCCACGTCCGTGCCGTCGACGCGGACGGCCCCGTCCAGCCGTGCCCCCGTACCGCGGTGCAGGCCCAACAGGGCTGCCGCGACGGTGGACTTGCCGCTTCCGGACTCACCGACGATGCCCAGCGCGCGGCCCGCGTCCAGGGTGAAGGAGATCTCGTCCACGGCCCGGACGTACTTCCCCGGCGCGCCGACCGGGAAGTCCACCGTGAGCCGGGTGACCTCCACCAGCGGCCGCGTCATGCGAGTGCCACCCTTCGGTCCGCGGCGGCGTACAGCAGGTCGCCGATCGCTCCGGCGAGGACCACGGCCGCGCCGATGGTCAGGACGACGCCCACGACGACGGGCAGGTCCACGATCCGTACCCCGTCCATCAGCGTCTTGCCGAGCCCCGGGATCCCGAACAGCGATTCCGTCAGCAGGGCGCCGCCGATCATCGAGCCGAAGTCCACGGCGCTGAGTGCGATCACGGGCGCCACCGCGCCGCGCAGCGCATGGCGGGTGACGATGGCCCGCTCCCCGACGCCGTAGGCGCGGAAGGTGCGGATGTGGTCCTCGGCGAGTGTCTCCAGGGTGGAACTGCGGGTGAGGCGGGCGTACTTGGCGCTCTCGAAGAAGCCGAGCGTCACCCACGGCAGCAGCATGTTCCAGGCCCACTGCTCGGGGTCCCGGGTCAGTGGCACGTAGGACGGGAACGGCAGCCACTGGAGGTAGGCGCAGACCGCCATGAGCAGCAGCAGCCCGAGGATGAAGACGGGGGTGCCGGTTCCGGCGAGGGTGAGGACGGTCAGCGCCCGTTCGGTGATCCCGCCGCGTCGCAGCGCGGAGAGCAGCCCGGTGCCGACCCCGATCACCAGCCAGATCACGAGCGCGCCGAGCGCCAGCGACAGGGTGGCGGGCAGTCGTTCCAGGATGAGCTCGGTGACCTGCTGGTCGTTGCGGTAGGAGAAGCCGAGGCAGGGGGCGTCGCAGTGCAGTACGAGCCCGGCGCCGCCGGAGTGGTCGCGGCCGAGCAGCAGCCCCTGGAGGAAGTGCAGGTACTGCGTGAGGACGGGTTCGTTCAGCCCGATCTGCTCGCGCACCTGGGCGATCTGCGCCGGGTTGCAGCGCTCCCCGCAGGCGAGGCGCGCGGGGTCGCCGGGGGCGAGGTAGAAGAGGGCGTAGACGACGACGGACAGGGTGAGGAGCACGAGGAGCGCCCCGCCGAGCCGTTTGAGTACCGGGAGCACCACCGGCGGTAGCTGGGGGAGAGTCACGCCTTGCGCTCCTTTCTGGTGCCGACCCGCAGGCGCGAGCCCTCGCGCGGGTCGAGTGCCGTGCGGACGGCGTCGCCGAGCACGGTGAAGGCGAGCACGGTGACGAAGAGCAGCCCGGCGGGGAGCAGGACGTACACGGGGTCGGCGCGGAACCAGGTCGTGGCGCTGGAGAGCATCTGTCCCCAGGACGGGGTCGGCGGCTTCACGCCGACGCCGAGGAAGGAGAGCGAGGCCTCGGCGACCATGTTGGTCGGCACGTGGATCGCGGCGTAGGTGATCACGGGCGCGGCCAGCGAGGGCAGCAGCTCGCGGCGGGCGATCCGCAGGGTGCCGTTGCCCGACAGCCGGGCGGACTCCACGAAGTCCAGGCCCCGCAGGGCGAGGGTCTGGGCGCGCACGATCCGGGCGGTGCCGCCCCAGCCGAGGAATCCGATGAGCAGGATCAGCAGCAGCGGCCGCGGGAAGCCGGGCGGGACGACGGCGGTGAGCGCGACCCCCAGCACCAGGGTGGGCAGGGCGATCGACACGTCGGTGAGCCGGGCGACGAGTGCGCCCGCGGCGCGGTTGCCGAGCCCGGCGGTGATGCCGGCGACGAGTCCGAGCAGGACCTGCAGGGCGGTCGCGCCGAAGGCGACGAGCAGGGAGATGCGCGCCCCGTGGAGGAGCCGGGTGAACAGGTCGCGGCCGCTGCCGGGTTCGACGCCGAGCCAGTGGTCGGCGGACACCCCGCCGAAGGAGCCCACCGGTACCCCGCCGCGCGCCGAGTCCACGAGCTCGTCGTGGTAGGCGTTCGGGTCCTGGCCGGTGAGCTGGGCGAGCAGCGGCGCCGCGAGGGCGAGGAGGACGAGCAGCGCGAGGACCCCGGCGGAAGCGACGGCCGAGGGCCGGCGGCGCAGGCGGCGCCAGACCTGGCGCGCGGCGCCCGCGCCCGGGACGGGGGTCC